>JABIRL010000071.1 GCA_018667855.1 Rhodospirillaceae bacterium | reverse complement strand
GAGAAGACCGATTTGTCGGGGGCGTAGTGGAGATCGTAAAGGACAACGTTGTGTCCGGCCTCCGCGAACATTTTCGACAAAGTCGGGCCGGGACCGCAGCCGAAATCGAGGCCATTTGAGCGTGGGCTTAGGCGCTGATTCAACGGCGTGAACAGGCGGTCGAGAAAGCGGCGATAGCCGGGATCGTCGGATTGGTTTTCGTGCAGGTCGTAATAGGCCTTGGCCGCCTGGTCCGGGATATGCTGGGCGGGCGGCACGAATACAAGGCCGCAGACCGGGCAATTCAGATAGTCCCTTACCTTGTCGGAAAGGTAGGGTACGATGGGCCCGCCGCGGCAAAGCGGGCAGAGTTGGTCCTCGTGCGGGGGCATATTCTACTGATATTCCGATCGGGTTGAGTTGATGACAGAGATCTATGTTGATGGTGACGCCTGCCCGGTCAAGGACGAAGTGATCCGCGTCGCCGAACGCCATGGCCTGGTGACCCACATGGTCAGTGACGGCGGCATCCGCCCCTACCCCAGCCCGCTGGTACGGCTGGTGTTCGTGCCGCCGGGCCCGGATGCCGCCGATGACTGGATAGCCGAACATATCAGCCCCGGCGATATCGCCATCACCAACGACATTCCCCTGGCCGACCGCTGCCTGAAGCGGGGCGCGGGCGCCATCCGTGCGGACGGCAAGCCGTTTACCGAGGATTCCATCGGCACCGCCATGGCGACCCGGGAGATCATGGCCGGTTTGCGGGAACAAGGCGAGGTTACGGGCGGGCCGCCGCCGTTCTCAAAACAGGATCGCTCGCGCTTTCTGCAAGCCTTGGAAACAGCCGTTCAGGACAGCCTTCGCCGCTAGAACATGTTTATAGATCATAGATCCATCGCGCCGCCCCGAAATCATCCAAAATTTCGGGAGAGTAACCATCATGGATATCCAAACAGTCGCGATGATCGCCGCGCCGAATATGTAGCCGCGAAGCCTGGTCCAGATCTTCATCCGGTCCGGCATGGGATCGTTCGGATCTTCAAAATTCACGGCGTGCCTCGATTGGTTCCGCGCCGGGTATTCCTGCGTCTTCCCGCCCGGTCAAGGACGGGAAGACTTGCGCATGGGCGTGCCCAGCAAGATACTTAGGCCACTATTAACCTGATCGCGAGGCCCCATGAACGAAACCGGCCAATGGCAAATCCCTGAAGAGCCGAAACAACTGCTCGGCGCCCAAGCCTATACCTCGCCTGAATGGTTCGCGGCGGAGCAGAAAACCCTGTTCGCACGGTCATGGATATTTGCCGGCGTGATTTCGGATCTGGCCAACCCTGGCGATTTCACGACCGCCCAGGCAGGTCCCTATCCACTGACCGCGGTGCGGGGTCGGGACGGCGAATTGCGCGGCTTTCACAATATCTGCCGCCATAGAGGCACCGAAATCCTGGAAGGCGCGGGCAATATGGGGTCCGCCCTGGTCTGCCCCTATCATGAATGGACTTATGATCTGGCGGGCAATTTGCGCGCCATCCCCGATCAGGCCGATTGCTTTCCCGAACTGGATCGCGACGCGCTGGGTCTGCACGGCGCCGGTCTGGCGGTGTTCAAGGACATGGTATTTCTTCATCCAGAACCAAAGGCCGATTTCCAAGCCTGGCTGGGCGGCGTGGAGGATATCGCCTGGCCGCACGATATCTCGACACTGGTCGAGACCCGTGATGTGACATACGAGATGAATTGCAATTGGAAGGTCTTTTACGAGAACGCCATCGATGGCTATCACCTGAAGTATCTGCACCGAAAAACCTTTGGCGGTCCCGCGCCCACGGGCAACGACTGGGTGCCCAAGGGCGATCATTTGGTCTGGTACTACACGGAAGACGGCCGGAAGTCAGCCATCGCGAAAACCGTCGCTGACCGCATCAAAAGTGACAACCGGCCCACGATCGCGGGTGCCGAAGCGGCCGACTATGGCGGCGTTTACATGATGTTTCCGACCACCATCGCGTTGCCCAATCCGTACAATTTTTCAGTCTCGCAACTCCTCCCCCTCGGGCCTGAAAAAACGCTGATCCGCAGCCGGGTCTGGGGCATTCCCGGCAGCAAGGGTCGGGTCAACCAGAATATCGAGGCTTCGGAACGGGCCCGCGACCCCCGTACCGGTCACGTCAAGATCGAGCTGCTGGATTGCCATCCTCTGGAGACCCGTGACCATCAGCTCGAAGATATGTGGATCTGCGAGAAGATGCAGCGTGCCCTGCATTCGCCAAAATACAGTGTCGGCGCACTGGCCAAGGGTGGCGGCGGCGAGGCGACGATGGAAATCTTTCAAGAAATCGTGCGCCGGATGGTCCAGCTGGACGAGCCGGGCTAGCTACATGCCTGCATCCGCCGCAACGTAAATGGAGACCATCCCCGAAACCTCGCTGTTGGTGAAGGCCGTGTGGTCGATCGTCGTTGTCATGGGTCTGACCCTGATCGCCGAGCGGGTCGGAACACGGATCGCGGGTCTGCTGTCCGGTGCACCGCTGACGGCCGTGTTGGTGTATTTTTTTGTCGGAAAGGATCTGGGCATCGACTATGTGGTCGATAGCGTTCCCTATTCCATCGCGGCATTTACCGGCACCCTTTGTTTTGTCCTGGCCTATTACTGGTCCTCGGCACGGATGCAACGATTTTCCGCAGTCGGCGGTGCCCTGACCGCGATTGCCGCCTTTCTGGCGGTTGCCGCAATACTCTCCACGATAAACTTTACATTGCCCGGCGCGACGGCGCTGACGGGCGCCATGATCGTGCTGTCTATCTGGCTGGTACGCAACATCGAATTCATCAAGGTGGCGCGTCCTGTTCGCCTTACCTTTCGGCAATTGCTCCTGCGCGGCGGCGCCGCCGCACTGCTAATCACCACGGTAATTTCTTTGGCGGAAACGGTCGGGCCTCGTTGGACGGGTTTGCTGGTGGGCTTCCCCGCCACGCTGCTGCCGACCTATCTGATCATCCATTTCACTTACGGCAGGGCCAGCACCCACGCCATGATCCGGAATTTCCCCACCGGCGTCGGCTCGATCATAATCTATATACTGCTGGTACCCTTCACGTTTCCGGCCTGGGGTCCTTACGGCGGCACCGCTGCCTGTCTGGCCGCATCATCCGCCTATCTGGGCGCGATCATGCTCCTGGGCCGAATTCGATCCGTTGCGGCGTCTCGGTCAAGGCCTGAACCGTATCCGCCACCAGATCAGCCATGATGTCGGCCGCGGGGCGGCGCTGTTCCAGCATACCGGCGCCCTGACCGGCGGCATTCATGTAAAGATCCCAACGGCCCGCCTGTTGCGCGGCGGAAAGGAAATCCTCCATCAAAACGCGCTGGTGCGGCGTCGGCAGGGGCTCCAGCCCCGATTGCGCCCAGGCGTCCGTGATGACGTTGCGCTTGGCCCGCAAGGTCTTGCCGGTCCAGGCCTGGGAAACGCGGAAATCCGTGGCCTTGCCCGCGACGATCTCGTCCTTGACCACATCAGGTAGGCCGCCTTCCTCCGCCACTAAAAACGCCGTGCCCAGCCAGACACCGATGGCGCCCAGGGTCAGCGCGGCGGCGATACCCCTGCCCCCCGTGATGCCGCCCGCCGCCACGACCGGGACGGGCGCAATTGCATCGACTGATTGCGCTACCAGAGGAAGCGTGGCGACCGGGCCCGTATGGCCGCCGCCCTCGGTCCCCTGGCAAACCACCAGATCGACGCCCGCGTCCCGGTTACGCTCGGCGTTACGTACCGTGCCCGCCAAACCAATCACCACCATGCCCTGCTCCCGCGCCCGGGGAACGATACGGGCCGGATCACCCAGGCCGGCGGCGAATATGGGCACCTCTTCCTCCAGCACCACCTCGATCTGCGCATCGGCATAGGCATCGGAATTGACGATGTCGTTTTCCACCGGCGCCGCTGCCAGCTCGTATTGTTCCAGCAGGCCATGCATGAAGGCGACATGCTTGGGATGGTTCCTGGCCAGATCTTCCCGCACCCCGGTCCGCGTGGTCGAGGCGCTGGCCAGAGAGGCAGGCAGCAGCAGATCGACGCCGAACGGCTTGTCCGTCAATTGCCGTACCCGCTGTATACGACGCCGGACTTCTTCCGGCGACAGGGCGGAGCCGCCCAGCACGCCGCAGCCCCCCGCATCGGATACGGCGGCGACAAGTTCCGGCGGCGTGCCCATGCCCCAAACCCCCATGCCGGCCAGCATGATCGGATATTCAACGTTCAGAATGTCGCAAAGCTCGGTACGCAGGACGGGGCGGCTCATGGGTGATGCTTCTCTTGCGGTTACGGGAAGTGCTATATCATAGCCCAGGTCAAACAATGGGAGCCAGACATGACGGAACAATCGCCCGAAGAATTCATCCGCGACGAAGCGGATTTGCGCAGTCTGCATGATACGGTAAACCCGCTGGCGGCGGACAAGGCCATTCCCAGTCTGGAGCCGCACAGCCGTCATTTCATCGAGCTGTCACCGTTTCTGTGCATTGCATCGTCCGACCCCAACGGACCGGCGGATGTCTCACCACGGGGCGATGCGCCCGGCTTCGTCAAGGTGCTGGATGACCATACATTGTTGATCCCCGATCGTGTCGGCAACAACCGCCTGGATACCTCGGCCAATATCGCCAACAACCCCCATATCGGCCTGCTGTTCCTGGTTCCCGGCGTAACCGAGACCCTGCGCGTGAACGGCCAGGCCCGCATCTGCACCGACGCGGAGGTTCTGGCCGCATTCGAAGTACGGGGCAAGGTGCCGAAGACAGGCCTTCTTGTGGCGGTGGAAGAGGTGATGTTCCAATGTTCCAAGGCCCTTGTACGTTCCCGCCTATGGGATGATGACTACAAGGTCGAACGCAAGACAGCCATGCCGACCCTGGGCAAAATGATCAAGGACCAGATCGGCCTGCCCGAGCCGGAGGAAGAGATTGAAGGCTACGTCCAAAAAAGTATCAAAGAACGTATGTACTGATGGCAAAGCTTTACCTGATCCGCCATGGCCAGGATACCGGATCGGGCGGCGCGGACCCTGATCCGGGCCTGAACGAAAACGGTCACAGCCAGGCGGCTGAAATGGCCGCCCGCATGGCGTCCCTGGGACCCCTGCCCATGATCGTCAGCCCCCTGCGGCGCACCCGCGAGACAGCGGCGCCGTTGGAAGCCGCTTGGAATACCACCGCGACGGTGGTTGATGCGGTGCGTGAAATCCCTTCGCCCACGGAAAGAACAGTGGTCCGCCGCGACTGGCTGCGGCAGATCATGGCCGGTACCTGGGACCAGGTCGAGCCGTCGCTTTATCCGTGGCGTCAAGGCGTGATCGATACCTTGCTGGCCCTGGCGAAGGATACAGTGGTGGTCAGTCATTTCGTCGCCATCAATGCGGCCGTGGGCGCGGCGGAAAACGACGAACGCCTGCGGCTGTTCCGGCCCAATAACTGCTCCATCACCGTCATGGAGAATGACGGCGGCGAACTGAGCGTGGTCGATCTGGGCGAGGCGCTGGAGACCGAGGTCGGTTAGTTCGGGTACCCAAGCCCCGGACCCACGTCAGCCGGACGACGTCAGCCAGACCAACTGTCAGCCGGACCAGGAAAACGGCGCGAAATGTCCGTTGTTGCCCTCTCCCGACATGTTCAGTTCAAGCCCGAAACCATTGATGGCGATATGGCCGGAGCGTGCCAGGGCCAGGCGGGTATTGGCCGGGTGGGCGGTGTTGTCGATATAGAACGGCTCCCCATTGCCATTGCGCGAGGCGACGCCCTCGACCGCGAAGGACAGCACGCCAGGGATTTCCACTTCATGGCTTAGGCCGTCCTTGACGAATTTGATCGGCGCGAACTGCAGGCCGCGATAGTCGCTGACCAGATTGTCGCGAATTCTGGCCGGTATACCCCCCGCTTCACCACTGACGATGGGCCCCAGCGCGGCGCGCTGCCCTTCGTCCGCGCCGTCATCCACGACACCGGCGAAAACCCAGCCGCCGTCCGCCATGACTCGTCCCGAGCGGATCACCAGGGCAAACGTTACACCCGCCAGATCGACATCGCCGCATCGGCCCTGATCAATCCGATAGGCCTGCAGTGAGACGCAATGTTCATCCGTCGCCTCGCCCTGGGGGTTGGTGTAGATGCAGGGACAGAGGTAATCGCAATTGCAGCTTTCGATGTATTCACCACTGATGGTCCAGTTCGGGTCCGCCATGTCACCTCTCCCTCAATATATTTCTCGGTTTAGCTTACGCCTGTACGGCCATTGCCGCCAGACGTTGCGCGGCATCATCCGCCAATGCCCGGGTCAAATCCGCCGCATCCATTTCCCGGCCCAGGCCGGCCGCCTGGCCGGACCATAAAGAGGAGAAATCAGTGCTTCCCGTCGCCTCCGCCGCCGCTTTCAGCGGCGCCAGCGCGCCCCCGGCGGTGGGAAAGGCCGGCGCCATCGACGACATCGGCCCAACGTCCCGCATGATACGATTGAGCAGGCCACGGGCGGGGCGCCCGGAAAATACATTGGTCAGGGCGGTCTGGTCGTCACTGGCCATGGTCAAGGCGGCCCGGTGCAGATCGGAAATCAAGGATTCGGGCGTGAACAGATAGGCGGTGCCGATCTGCGCGGCGGCGGCGCCCAGGGCGAAGGCGGCCGCGATACCACGGCCGTCGGCGATACCACCCGCCGCGATCACCGGTACCGACACCGCATCGACAACCTGCGGTACCAGGGCGATGGTGCCGATCTGCGTCGCGATATCGTCATCAAGAAACATGCCGCGATGGCCGCCGGCCTCGACGCCCTGGGCGATGATGGCGTCGCAGCCTCCATCCTCCAGCCAGCGGGCCTCGGCCACGGTGGTGGCGGAACTCATGATCAGGCAGCCCGTCGATTTTACCCGTTCCAGCAAGGCCGGTGCCGGCAAACCATAATGAAAACTGACCACCGCCGGGCGCAGATCCTCGACAATTTCACACATGGTCTCGTCAAACGGCGCGAGATTGCCGGCTGGGGCCTCGGCGGATTTATCCAGGCCCAATTCGTCATAATAGCCCGCCACATGGGCTTTCCATGCCGCCACCCGAACCGGATTAGCCTCTGCGGGTTCGTGACAAAAGAAGTTCATACTGATGGGACGGTCCGTGCGCTGGCGGATCACGCCCATTTCGGCCCGCATCTTTTCAGGGTTCAACATGGCGCATGGCAGGGACCCCAGGCCCCCCGCCTCGGCCACCGCCGCCACCATGGCCGCGCCGTTAGCACCGGCCATGGGTGCCTGGACTATGGGCAGATCGACGCCGAACAGATCGAGGAAAGCGCGGTTTGGCCACATTTCGCTCACTCCGAATGGGTCAAGATCAAGGCATCCACGGCAATCACGCCCTCGCCCTTGGCCTTGACCAGGAAGGGGTTGATATCGATGCTTTCGATGACATCACCGTGTAACGCCGCGTAAACGGACAGCTGGCTGAGGGAAAGGGCCAGGGCATCCACATCCGATGCCGGCTGGCCGCGCACGCCGTCCAGCAAGGCCCGGCCCCGCACCTCGTCGATCATGCGGTGGGCCTCGCCCAGACCGAATGGCGCGATGCGGAAGGTGACGTCCTTTAGCACCTCGACGAATATCCCGCCCAGTCCGAACAGCACCACGGGCCCAAACACCGGATCGCGATGCACGCCAATGATGGTTTCGACACCGCCCGAGATCATGGGCGCCACCAGGACGCCATCTATGGACGCGCCCTTGGCATGCTGTCCCACCGCCGCCATGATGGCCTGGTAACCGGCGCGGACCTCGTCCACGGATTGCAGGTTCAATTTCACGCCGCCGATGTCTGATTTGTGCTGAATGTCCGGCGAGACGATTTTCATGACCACGGGATAGCCGACTTCCATGGCCGCCTGGGCCGCATCGTCCGCCGAATGGACCAGCCGGCCCGGCGCCATGGGCAGCCCGGCCTTGCCCAATATCTCCGCCGCATCCACTTCCGAAAGCGCGCGCAGGGGCGGGGCAATGGTTTCCGCCGGCAGTAGGGGCAATTCATCCACACCGTCCCGGACGAAGCTGCGGCCAAAGCCGACCAAAGCTGAAATCGCGCGGATGGCCCGGTTCGGATCCTCGATCACCAGATAACTCAGACTTTCCAGATATTCCCGGTCGGGCGGGCGGCTGACCATGGACAGGATCATCAGGTCGTCGGGGAAATCAGCCCGGACGCGCTCCAGCACTTCCTTGATTTGCGCCATCATGCGTTCCGAAAACCCAATGGTGGAAAGAAAGATCAGGATGGCGTCACAGTCGCCTTCCGTCAGCATGGTGCGCAGGCTGCCCTCGAACACCGGCATGTCGTTCAGCATCTGCGCCGTGGTATCGACCGGGTTGCGCACCGCCGCCAGGGGCATCAGTTCCTTCAGGGCCTGTTGCGCCTTTTGCGGCAGCTCCGGCACCTCGAGATCATGCAGCGCCGCGATGTCCGATGTCAGCACGCCGATGCCGCCCGATATGGTGACGATGCCAAGGCGGTTGCGGTTGGGGAAATGCCCGGCGGCGGCCGCCGCCGCCACATCCAGCATTTCATCCATGGAGTACACCCGGCAGACCCCGTATTGCCGGAACATGGCGTCATAGATGGCATCGGCACCGGCCAGGGAGGCGGTATGGCTGTTGGCGGCGACGGCGCCAACGTCGGAGGCGCCCACCTTCATCATCACGATGGCCTTGCCGTTGGCCCGCGCCGTGGCGAACGCTTCCATAAGTTTTTCGGGTTTTTTCGTGCCTTCCATGTAAGAGGCGATGACCTTGGTATCCGGATCATCGGCGCAATAGGCGATGCAATCGGCCACGTCCACGTCAACCTCGTTACCGGTGGTGATCCAGTTGCGGATGCCGATGCCCCGCTCCCGCGACAGCACCATGATATGGCCGCCCACCGCGCCCGACTGGCTGATGATCGAAATGGGCCCGGTCTTGGGCCAGCCGTGTTCGAATGACGACGCGAAGGTGCCCACCGCGTGGGAGGACGCGTTCAGGACACCCATGCAGTTGGGGCCGACCAGGCGGATATCGCTGTTCCTGGCGATGGCGTCCAGTTCCGCCTGCCATTGCACGCCCTGTTCATCCACTTCCGAAAAGCCGGAGGAGAAGATCACCACCGAACGCACGCCGGCGGCGACGCAATCCTTGACCGCGTCCACCACCAGGGGCGCGGGCACGGTAACCACGCACATATCGACCGTGTCGGGCACATCGCGGATATTCTTGTAGGCCTGCAAGCCCTGGATCATGCCGCCCTTGGGATTAATGGGATAGACGGTGCCGGCATAATTGCCTTCCCGCATGAAGCGGATCGGCCGGCCGCCGAACTTCAATATATTGTCCGAGGCGCCGATGATGGCGACGGTCTTTGGGTCGAACAGGGGGGCGAGGGAACCATTGGGACTTGTCACGATGTAACGCTCCATCCTGCGGCGACGGCCCAAGGGAAATCCGGAAGCCCCCCGCATGCTTGATATTGTTCATCAAGGTATATCTGGGATTGCCCCGTTCTGCCAAGTCAGGTGCGTCATTTGACGCCATTGTGCGCCTTGTTCCCGGCGGGTAGGCTGATTGGAGTGTATCGAGGGAGTAGGCAATGGATTTCGGATTCTCGGACGAGCAACAGGCGATCCGCGATACCGCGCGGCGCTTCGCCACGGACCGCCTGGCGCCCAATTACCGCCAGCGGGAACAGAGCGGCAAAATTGGCAAGGACATTGTCAAGGAAATGGGCGAACTGGGCCTGATCGGCACCGACCTGCCGACCGAATTCGGCGGCCTGGGCCTGGATTGCGTGACCACCGGCATTGTGATCGAGGAAATTGCCGCAGCCGATCTGAACGTATCCTACGTGCAGCTGATCGGTTCCCTCAACGGCCGTATTCTGACCGATCACGCCACCCCGGAATTCGCCGCCAAGGCCATTGGCGAGATGTGCGCCGGTAACAGCATCTCGGCCCTGGGCCTGACGGAGCCGCGCGGGGGATCGGACGCGGCCGGGTTGATCCTGCGCGCCCGCAAGGACGGCGACGATTATATCTTGAACGGAGAGAAGACCTCCATCTCCCTCTCCACCCAGGCCGACACGGTCTTGCTGTTTGCCCGCACGGGCGGCGAGGAGGAACGCTCCCGCGGCGTCAGCACGTTTTATGTGCCCCTGGATGCGCCCGGCGTAACCCGCACGGAATTCGACGACATGGGCCACGGCGCCGTCGGTCGGGGATCGTTGTTCTTTGACGATGTGCGCATTCCCGGCGACTGCCTGCTGGGGGAGGAAGGCGCCGGCTTTCGCCAGGTCATGCATGGTTTTGATTTCTCCCGCGCCCTGATCGGCCTGATGGTGCTGGGCCCGGCCCGGCAGTCCCTGGCCGAAGCCTGGCAATACAGTACCGAGCGGGAGGCTTTCGGCAATCCCATCGCGGCCTATCAGGGCGTGACCCAGCCCCTGGCGGAGTGCGAAACCTATCTGGAGGCCGCCACCACCCTTTGCTACAAGACCCTGTGGCTGCGCGATCAGGGCCTGCCCCACACCAAGGAGGCGGCCATGGTGAAATGGTGGGCGCCCAAGGCGGCCTTTGACATTATTCATCAATGCCTGCTGACCCATGGCCATTACGGCTATACCAAGGAGCTGCCCCTGGAACAGCGCATGCGCGACGTTCTGGGCCTGCAGATCGGCGACGGCACGGCGCAAATTCAGAAAATGGTCATCGCCCGGGAAATCGTCGGGCGCGTGGCCCTGCCCTATTAGATATTTGTCAGTTTAGATATTTGTGAATGAGGAGACCCCCTATGAGCGGGACAGATGTGCTTTACGAAATCACCGATGGCGTGGGGTGTATAACCCTGAACCGCCCCGACAAATTCAACTGCATTTCCACCGGCCTGATGGACGGCGTGGACGCGGCCATGGATGCGTTCGAGGCGGACGACAATGTCCGCGTGGTGCTGCTGACCGGCGCCGGCAAGACGTTCTGTACCGGCGCCGATCTGGACGAGGTGATGGCGGCGCGCCAGGACCGCCCGGCCCTGGCCAAATTCATCAGCCATATCCACAGCATGCTGCGCCGGTTCGAAGCTTCGCCTCTGCCGGTGGTGGTGGCCGTCAACGGACTGGCCCTGGCCGGGGGGATCGAGATCATGATGGCCTGTGATGTGGCCTTCGCCGGCCGCGACAAGGCCAAGATCGGTGACCAGCACGCTCAATACGGCCTGATCCCCGGCGGCGGCGGCACCCAGCGTCTGCCCCGCCTGGTCGGCCTGCGCCGGGCCCTGGATTTGATGTTCACCAACCGCTGGCTGGACGCGGGCGAGGCCGAGACCTGGGGCCTGGTCAACTATGTGGTGGACGACGATGATCTGGCCGAAGAGTCCCTGGCCTATTGCCGCAACCTGGCGCAAAAAAGCCGCGCCGGTCTGGCCGCCATGAAACAATGGTCCCGCCAGGGCCTGGAAGGCACTCTGGATGCCGGCCTGACAATGGAAGAGGATTTGGTGATCGACGGCCTGCTGGGTCCGGATGTGGAGGAAGGCCTGGCCGCCTTCCAGGCCCGCCGCGCGCCGAATTTCAGCTGAAGGCGCCAATATGCCCAGATCCTACCCCGACCGCCCCATGGTGGGCGTGGGCGCCGTGGTCTTTCGCGGCCCGGAAGTCCTGATGATCCGCCGGGGCAAGCCGCCCCGCATGGGCGATTGGAGCCTGCCCGGCGGCATGCAGGAGTTGGGCGAAACCGTCTTCGCCGCCGCCGCCCGCGAGGTCATGGAAGAAACCGCCGTGACCATCGCCAACATCGCCCTGATCGACGTGGTTGATTCCATCACCCCCGACCAAAGCGGCCGCGTCCAGTTCCACTACACCCTGGTCGACGTGGTCGCCGACTGGCAGAACGGCGACCCTGTGGGCGGCACCGACGCCATGCACGCCGAATTCATGCCCTTCGACAAGGTGGCCAACCTGAACCTATGGAGCGAAACTCACCGCATCATCGCCGAAGCACGGCGGATGCGGGGTATATGAGGGGGTCGTTAGCGTAATTTGTAAACTGTCACTGAAATTCCACCAGATAGGCAGCCCCTGAGGTGATCCAGGCGAGGGCCTGGAGGTGTTCGAAGGTGATGGTGGTCATGCAGTTCCTATCCGAGTAGAACCGGCATTTTCTGCAATTAGAAAATTGGGGAAGCGAAATGAGCAGCCCGGATGTTGAGAACCGGATAGAAGACTTTAAGGACAAGTCCCGTGCTGAACTCGAACATATCCTGAATAACCCCCATTACCGGGGTGCACACCACGAGGCAGCAGGGATACTTTTAGAGCGCCTGGATGCGGGCGATGCCGACGAAAGGCAAGAAACCCTCAGGATTGCGCGGGCCTCAAACGACCTTGCAGGAGAGGCCAACGACATTTCCAAAACAGCAAAACGGATTTCGTGGGCAGCTTTCGCCGTTGCTGTCATTTCGTTGGTTGTAACCGCATTCGATTAAGGCTGACTGCGGACCCTGACCTCTAGGCCCCTTGCTCTTGTTGCAAGATCAACCCGCGGTTACGGTGACAGTTTACTTTTTACGAAAATCCGTCTGTAAACTGCCACCGTAGCTAAAAGAAGTCGGCGGCGGCCCGAAGACCGCCGCCGTGTGCAACCTGAGGAGAGTGAACAGGCCGCGAGTTGTTTCTGCCATGGTGCCGCGCGAAGGCTCAGTCGACCTGCTCAAACTGCGGATCGGGCCGTGTTTCGGTCGGAGGCAGATTGCCGTTTTCAAGCCGCTTCGCCTCAAGAACGGCAATCCCTATCAAAGTCGACAGGAAGCCCTCGCCGGCCCCTCGGGCTTCGGATTCGAGCTCAGCCAATCTGGCGCTAATTTGCTTGTTGTTGGTTAGCATTTTGAATAAAGGACCTTTCGCAGGCTGTGTCGGTCGTTTCCAAACTCACACATGCCCAAAATCCACTGTCATGCCGTCTTTGGAACATGACGATCAATATCGTTAGAGTATGAGTTGGCAGTCGTGCGGCAAGGATTTTTGGTGGCCAATTTTGGCCTCTATTTTTGAAACTGACGGAACGATGGGCCGTCAATGATCCATCGAAGGCCAACGCCAAAGCCAACTGATGGCTGAAAGCATGGCAAAAATGTGCTAAGTCTTGACGACAAAATAGAGAACCGGATCCCTGGGCTGGGCACTCATGACCCGCCTGCTGAATTGGCCAACCATGATGCTTACACAATCGGTTCATGACGACCATGGCAATCATCTGACGCTGATGGAGCTGTCGCGGCTGCCCGATTACCGCACTAAGGCGATAGCGGAACTAATTGAATTTACCGCGGCCAACAAAGAGCCGACTTTATTGGATTTTCTGACATTCTCCGCCGAGCGGCCCTGGCATGAGTGGATAACCGCTGGTGTCGCAACCGATGAAGGTGATTGGCGTCATCTCATTTATTCGCAAGGATGGGCGCGGATGGCGGGTGGATCAAATGTTGGCCGGTCGGTGAGCCAGGCCATGCCTCGGCCGTTGGCGGTCGCCCTGTTGGAAATTTACAAGAGACAAGAAGTTACGGTTGCGAGAACGGCCCGCACCATCACAAATGGCCTGGCGATTAGAGAATCTTCGGCGACGCGTTTTTCGGCGCCGTTTTGGGAGAAAGGCAAAATCGTTGGCTCCTTTGTTTTTCAAGCCCCCTCCACGCCTCAAACATTACGCAACATGCAATGTCGGCTGCTTTCGTCGCACCTTTCGGAAGGATCGGACCCGGCTACATTGGAACTGAGGATTTTGCAGGATATCACTCGGGCGGAGGCACTTGGCCAGCCTCTCAATATGAAAAGTTTGTTGAATTCCTCACTGGGGAGTAGTCGAACATTGCGGCGCACGGTCCAAGCCATGGCCGCCAATGGCATCGTCGAGAAAGTCGTAACAGAAGCGGATCGCCGCGCCATCTCCCTTAAGACAGGTGATACCGCGATAACGAAATATCTCGGCGATACTTATGCTCCTGCTTAATTGCGAAAGAATCCGTTTCGATACCGCATAGAGGTCACGGTGACGCCGGATGCGCGGGACATGAAATGATCAAAATGATCAGACGGATCAGAGTCCTTCGATCAACTGGACCAACGTCCTCCAACCCTACTTCCAATTCCAATGATCCGGATGCAACCTTCGCCATCTTTCTTCGGCGGAGAGGATTTCCGTGGAGCCGAAGTTGAAATCCATGAAGGCCCAGGCGGCTATATTCAGGAGCACGTAGACCGTGATCAGAAAGGCGGCGATGCGTATCATGAAGGTGAAATTGTACAGGGCGCCGCCTTTCATGGCGCGGAACTGGTTCTCCACCTTGCGGAGTTCATCCTGTGATTGCGACCAGGTCTGGTAGGCCAGCAGGCGGGCTTTTCCGCCCTTGGGGCCGCCCTGGGGCGCGGGCGCGGGGAACAGCAGCCCCTTGAAATAGGCCAGGCCGATCAGCGTGACCAGGGCGCCAAGGCCAATGACCAGGACCACATAGAAGACTGAGTTGGCCAGCGCCCCTTGCTGGGGCACCGCCCACAGGGCCAGGGGAAAGATGATGACGATAAACCCGGCCATGGTCATGACCCCTTCGATCAAGCCAAGGGCGATCAGGTCGGGAATGGTTCGCGAACCGCTGCTATCTCTCAATTTCGAAACTCCGCGCTCGGTAACTGTGGTTCTGTCATATATATCTGCCGGAAGATAGAATCGCTAGTGGTGCGAACCAAACAGAAGGGTCCTTCTGTTTGGTGTCTTGCGCACCACGATTCTTCAGAGGCTAGTGGTCTTTCGATCCTCACGGATGGGTACCATCCGTTAGAATCGGACCACTAGCGCGGCAAAATGCCCTCGTCCTGATACTGCACCAGCAGTTCGATCAGCATATCCTCGGTATCGATACAATCCTGGAAGCCGGCCTGGCGCAGCTTGATGGTGGAGACCACGACGGGGGCCGGATTCTTGCCGGCGGCGAAGTTGAAATCGGCGAATTGCCACGACGGGCCCACCAGCTTGTCGTAGGGAATATCGCGCAGGCTATGCTGCTTGGCGATCTGTTCCCAGACATGCGCCTTGGTCGGCATGATGTCCTGCAATCGCTGGGGTTCCGGTTCGCCCATCTGCATGCCGAAATGCCGGGCCAGGGTGGGCCACAGGCCGGGAAAGGTGATGTTGTCGCCGTTGGTGATGTTGAAGATCTCGTCCCGGGCGCCCTCGGCTTCCGTGGCCCAATCCAGGCAACGGGCGATCAGGCGGGTATCGATGGCTTCCGTGACATAGCCGCCGCCGCCGGGATGGCACAGCGGCAACCCCTCGGCCCGGCGAATGACGGCGTAGACGGCCATGGCCAGCAGGATATTCAGGGGCGCGTCCAAGGCGAAGCCGAAAATGGTTTGCGGACGCAATATGGTCCAGGTCCAGTTCTTACCCTGCTGCTGCGCCTTCACGAAATCTTCCTGATACCAGTAGAAGTTTTCGTGGTCGTTGCGGGCCCACCGCTCCCGCGCCGGCACGGGGGGCGGGCGCAGATGGGCGCCATAGGCCTTGGTGCCCTGAAACAGCGAGATATTGCGCAGATCCTTGGCCACGGCGTCGATGGGCTGCAATGCGTTTTGCAACATGGCCGTGTTGGTTTCCATCTGCTCGCGCGCGCGCCAGCCGCGGATCACGTCCTCCTGCTCGTACAGGGCGGTATAGATGATGTGGGTGGTATCCGTCAGCTCCCCCAGGGCCCCTTCACAGGCGGCGCGGTCGGTCAGGTCCAGGGGGATAAACCGCCCGCCATGTTCAAACGCCGGCGGGCGCCGGGACAGCGCCGTAACGTTCCAATCCGGCAGGGCGTCGAAATGGCGCAACGCCGCGCCGCCGACCAGGCCCGAGGGGCCGAAGATAACAATATTTCCACTCATGATGACGACCATTGCAACCGATACCGGGGGAGGGGCACAATAAGCGCTAACAAGTCCGCCAGGCAACGGCGACAATCAATGAATATGAAAGGGAGGACACGACATGAGCCGGCTTTTTGGACCCCTGCGCCAGATGGGCTATGTGGTCAGGGATATGGACGCCGCCCTGCGCCACTGGATCGATGTCTGCCAGGTTGGGCCGTGGTACTATATCGATAAACTGGTGATCGACGACTTCCGCTACAAGGGCCAGCCCAGCAACCCCCACATCTCCATCGCCTTGGCGAACTCCGGCGATATGCAGATCGAGCTGATCCAGCAGCGTGATACCGCCCCCACCATGTATCAGGATTTTCTCAACGCCGGCAACGAGGGCCTGCAGCATTTCTCCACCTGGCCGGAGAACTATGCGGAGGTCTACGAGGCCGCCATCGCCGCCGGGTATACGGCGGGCCAGGAATCCAACAGCCCACGCGGGCCGTTCGTGTATTTCCTGCAGGAAGGCCATCCGGGCACGGTGGTCGAGATGGCGGAATTGAATGACGCCCGGCGCAAGCTATTCGACGGCGTACGCACGGCGGCGGTGGATTGGGACGGCACCGACCCCATCCGCGAACGCTGGCCCAGTTAAGGAATAATCATTCATGAACCGCAACGACAGAATTGAAATCCAGCCCCTGACCGG
>JABIRL010000086.1 GCA_018667855.1 Rhodospirillaceae bacterium | reverse complement strand
CCACCCACAGGATACTGACGTTGGGTGGCCGGGTGGGGGAGTGGGCTGGATCAGTCAAAACGGATCATGCTTTAGCGTTGCTTTTGGCTTGTGGGAAGCGCCCCGATCTCCGTCACCCATTTATGCGCCGAACGGAACCAGCCCTGCGAGATGGGAGTAAAGTCGTTGCGCTGGTTCGAGCCGGTTACACGCACCCGGAATACCTTTGGCCCCTCGCCCACCGATGTCGAATACAGCGCGGAACCGCATTCGGGGCAAAACACCTGGGCCCGCTTGCCGCCGCTTTCCGCCGTCTTCACATATGTTTTGGGGTCACCGGACAGCAAGGTGAAATCCGCCTCCGGTATGGGCACGCCAACCCGAAACGCGGAGCCCGAAAGGGTCTGGCAATCCGTACAGTGGCAGATGGAAACATCGTCTGAATTGATTTCGGCCTCATACTTGATAAAGCCACACAGGCAACTGCCGTCAATTTTCATAATTCATCCTCCCAATCTGTCCGGTGCCACGAGCGACGCTTTTTCTTAGCAGAAAATAGTCACTTGTCACGACCCGCAGGTCGAATGAGAGAGCGATACCGCCGAAAATTTGTCAGCTCGATTACTGACCGGAATAGGATTGAAGGACTTCCATGAACCGGGCCGGGTCGATCGGCTTGGGCAACAGATCGTTCATGCCGGCATCGATGCATTTATATTTATCATTGGTCATGGCATTTGCCGTCACCGCGATAATTGGTACCGACGCCTGCCAGCCCCCCATGGCACGGATTTTCCGGGTTGCTTCCAGGCCGTCCATATTCGGCATTTGTACGTCCATCAATATTATACCGAATTCCGTAGATTGAATGGCTTCCAGGGCGATAGCCCCGTCGTCGGCGAATTCGAACTCGTAATCGAGCGACTGCAAAAGCGCGCCGGCCACCTTCTGATTTATGTGATTATCTTCCACGACCAGAACACGTCGATTTGAAACGCCTGCCGACCCGTCGCCCGTCCCTGACCGTGGAGAGGCGGTCTTGATGTTTTCCATCACATCATTGAGGAGCGTGACCAATGTCTCTGCACTCGCCTGGATGGAACCAAGATCCAAACGTTGCGCTTCCGACAATGTGGACGAAGAGGACATCAGTGACTCAGTCCGTCCCACGATAGTCGTGGCTGAATTCTTTAAATCGGAACTGACGTCCGCAATACATCGACGGTTGTCGGGCTGTTTATCGGCCGCGGCCAAATCGGCCTGGATCAAGTCACGAAAACACGCCATCCAGGCCGTAAAGGGCGTCTGATAATCAGTGGGCGCGCGATCCATCACACAAATCGTGCCGAAGATTTCACCGTCCGGCCATCTGACGGGTAAGCCGTAATACGAAGAAAATCCCATGTCCGCCCATATGGGGCTCGATAACCAGCTGACGTCCGCGCCCGCGTCCCCCACGTAAATGGCCTCTTGAGCGGAAATCACCTCTTTGCAGAATGTTTGATCTTCCAGCGGGAATATCGTGCCGGCCGGGAAAGGATTGGATTCCTGATCGCTGGAAACGACGGGCCTAATACCCGTCTCCGTCAACTGACAAATGAGAGACGCCGCACCGCCATAGCTTTCGGAAATCTGGTCGACCACCTCCTGCCATCGTTCAAGACGGTCACAGATGTCCTGCCTGTCGCGCAGGAAGACATGTTTGTTGATGACATTCATGTGGCAATAACCATGGATACTCGCGTTCGAGTTAACGTTTGGGTTGAGAGATAGTCATCGCGAACTCTCATGCCGACAGTTAAACGTCGTACAGATCACTCACCATTAAAGTGTCTATAGTAACGCTCATACCATTTACGCCATATGACTTGTTAACCAATGCTTAAAACTGGCAGGCATAAGGAGTTTTCCGTACACCATCCGTAACCGTTGATTGTCAGCCGGCAAGCCCGCGGTGGGTGCGGAGAAACGGCAGGACCACGTCGTTGAACGCATCCGGCTTTTCAAGATTAGTCATGTGACCGGCCTTCTCGATGATCTCCAGCACCGATCCTTTGATCCGCTCCCGCATATATTCCCCCACATGCGGCGGTGTCAGCGGATCGACCTCGCCAAAAACCAGCAGGGTGGGCACGTCGATATTCTTGAGATTTTCCACTCGGCTGAAGGCGGCGGAGGCCCGTACCGTCTTAATGTAGGAATCCACATGTAGCTGCGATGCGGCATCGATGGCCCGTTGGCGGGCATCCGCCGAGGCGTCGGGGGCCATTAACCGCCCGCCCCGCTGCCGGGCGAGTTCCGCCGGATCGGCGCCATCCAGAAACGGACGGATCCGCGATTCAACGAATTCCTCGATGGTCTGCGACCTTCCTGAGCGGGTATCGCCACTATCGTCGCCCGCAAAAGTGTCACACAGCACCAGGGTCGCCACCCGTTCCGGGTACAGGGCATAGAAATCCTGGGCGACACGGCCGCCCATGGATAGCCCGCAAAGATGCGCCTTGGCCGCCCCAAAATGATCCAGCACTCGCGCCAAATCATGGCTAAAATCGCTGAAATCCAGGTCGCCGTCATAATCCTCGGATTGTCCGTAGCCGCGCGCATCCCATGCCGCCGCCGTGAACTCACCGGCAAAGGCCGGCAATTGCTGATGCCAATTAAGCTTGTTGCCGCCAATGCCATGGAGAAAGACCACCAGCGGCCCCTCGCCCATCACATCCAGCGCAATACGCGGCGACCCATCGACGAAAATTGTATCCCACGTTGTATCTGTCATAGCGCCCTCCTGCTCTCAGCCTTCATTCCGGATCATCAAGACGACCTTCCCCCGAATTTCCCGATTGCGAATAACATCGAACGCCTTGATGTAGTCCTCCAGGGGAAACTGGGCCTGTACCGGCATGTGAACCTTGCCTTCGACGCAGTAGCGAAAGATTTCGTCCTGCGCCCGGTGCATCCATTGCGACTCGCGATCACGGTATTGCCCGCGATCGACACCCGTGACCGCAATATTTTTTAAAAGAACATAGTTGATCCGCATTTCGGGAATGATTCCGCTGGTAAAGCCGACCACCACCAGCCGGCCGCGAAATTTCACCGCCCGCAGGGCGCCGGCGAACGTCTCGCCGCCAACGATCTCGATCACCACATCAACGCCGTGGCCATCGGTCAGCGCGTATACCTGATCGCGCACCGACTCCTTGAGGTTATCGCCCGACAGATCGATCACATGATCGGCGCCGTTTTTCCGCGCCACATCCTCCTTGGACGGGCTGGTCAGACCGGCGATCACCGTGCAACCGAACACCTTGGCCAGCTGCATGGCGGCAATCCCGACGCTGCCGCTGGCCCCGGTGACCAGGACGGTTTCACCGGCTTGAACCTGGGCCCGGTCAATAAGGGCAAAATAAGCAGTCTGAAAGGCGATTCCGATGGCTGCCGCCTGATCGAAACCCATATCATCCGGCATGATGTAGCATTCATGCTCCGGCACCACGGCCTGTTCCGCAAAAGAGCCGTATTCCACCTGGACCATCACCCGGTCACCCACCGTAACCTGGGTCACACCGCTGCCAATGGCAGCAACCACGCCGGCACCCTCCTTGCCCGGAACAAAGGGGAGTTCGGGGCGAAACTGGTATTTTCCCTGAATGGTCAGAAGATCGGGGAAATT
>JABIRL010000085.1 GCA_018667855.1 Rhodospirillaceae bacterium | reverse complement strand
CGGCGCCACGGCCATCGCCTATGAAACGGTAACGGACATATTCGGTGGCCTGCCGTTGCTGGCCCCCATGAGCGAGGTCGCGGGGCGGATGTCCATTCAGGCCGGGGCGCACTGCCTTGAAATGAACCAGGGTGGGCGTGGCGCCTTATTGGGCGGCGTGGCCGGGGTGCCGGCGGCGGATGTCCTGATATTGGGCGGCGGCGTGGTTGGCGCCAATGCCGCGCGTATCGCCATTGGCTGCGAGGCGCGGGTCACCGTCATTGATTTGAACCTGCGCCGGCTGAAGGAACTCGACGATCAATTCTCCTCCTCCCTCAACACGATTTATTCCACTGTCGACGCCATCGAAAAACACGTAATGAATTCGGATCTGGTGATTGGCGCCGTGTTGGTTCCTGGCGCCGCCGCGCCCCGCCTGGTGACCGAAGACATGGTCAAGGGGATGCGCCGGGGCGCGGTGATCGTCGATGTGGCTATTGATCAGGGCGGCTGTATCGAGACCGCCAAGGCAACCACCCATGACAACCCCACCTACCGCTTGCACGATGTGGTGCATTATTGTGTTGCCAACATGCCGGGCGCCGTCGCGCGCACCTCCACCTTTGCTCTGAACAACGCCACCATGCCCTTCATGCTGGCGTTGGCCGACAAGGGGTTTGCCCAGGCCATGCGCGATGACCCTCACCTGAAGGCCGGCTTGAACGTTCATGGCGGTGCGGTCACTTATGAAGCCGTGGCGAACGATTTGAATTTGGACTATCGCCCGGCGGACGATGTGCTGGCAGGATTGTAAGGAGTGCTTTGATGGATATTGGTCTTGGCGTGCCCTCGGGCGCGGATAGCTGGAAAATTGTTGAACGGGCCGAGGAACTGGGGTTCGACTACGCTTGGTTCTATGACACGCAGCAACTATGCGGTGATGTCTTCATGGCGATGGCGGCGGCGGCCATGCGGACCAGCAAAATCCGCCTGGCCACGGGGGGGTTGATCCCCTCTAATCGCATCGCGCCGGTTACCGCCAATGCCTTCGCCACATTGAATGCCATGGCGCCGGGGCGGGTGGATTTTGGCGTCGGCACAGGCTTCACGGGCCGGCGTACCATGGGCTATGGCGCCATGAAAATGGACGACATGGAAGATCATATCCAGGCCGTCTACGGCATGCTGTCCGGCGATATTGTCGAGGTGCCGTTCGAGGGCGCGCGGCCTAAGGCCAATTTCCTCAACCCGGAACTTGGCCTGATCAATATCGATGACCCGGTACCGCTGCATATTTCGGCCTTTGGGCCGCGCAGCCGGGCCCTGACCGCGAAATTGAAGGCCGCCTGGATCGACATCGTTTTTACCGAGCGTACGGGCATCCGGGATCTGCAACGCATGCAGTCGTCCTGGGCCGAAGCGGGCAATGCGCCGGAAGATCTCTACGCCACCATGCTGACCCTGGGCTGTGTTTTGGCGGAAGGCGAAGCCTATGACAGCGACCGCGCCATTGCCCATGCCGGCCCGGGCGCCGCGATCTTCATGCATGCCATTGTGGAGGCGGAAGCCAAGGGCGGCGACAAGATCAACCTGCCTGATTGGCAGCGGGACCTGGTGGATCAATACCACCAGCTTTATCAATCCTACCAACCGGTGGATGCCAAGTATCTGTCATTGCACAGAGGCCACATGATGTTCGTCCGTGACGATGAACGCCACCTGGTGACCGGCGATCTGATCCGGGAGAAAACCTTTACAGGAACCCGCGATGAACTGGTGGAGCGGTTGACCAATCTGAAGAACGCCGGCTACAGCCAGATCGCCGTGCAATATAATCCCGGCCGGGAGGACATGTTGGAAGATTGGGCTCCAATCCTCGGGGCGGTTCAGGCCGCATGAGTGAACGACAGGACGTAGTGATCGAGGCCAATGGCGAGAAACTAGCCGGCTGGCTCTACAATCCCGGAAAAACTGACAACGTACCGCTGATCGTCATGAGCCATGGGTTTTCCGCCCTCATGGCCATGGGGCTGGAAGACTATGCCGCGGCCTTCGCCGGCGCCGGCTTCGCCGTGCTGGTTTATGACCACCGCAACTATGGCGCTTCCTCCGGCTGGCCCCGTAACGAGACGGACCCCTGGCAGCAGGTGGAGGATATGCGGGCGGTGATATCCCATGGCCGTAACCTCTCGTTTGTCGATCCGGAGCGGATCGGGCTGTGGGGGACATCCTATTCAGGCGGTCATGCCCTGACCGTGTCGGCGTTGGACAGCCGGGTGAAGTGTGTCGTATCCCAAGTGCCGCTGGTCTCGGGCTCCCGGACATTCGAAGCTTGGGTGCCGGAAAAAAGCCGGCAACGCTTTCTTGAGCGTCTTGCGGCGGACCGTGACGGCCGGGCGCGGGGCGAGCCTGTCGGCGTCACGCCCGCGGCCTTGCCCGGATCGGAAACCGCCGAATGGGCCGAGGCGGTGGATAAAGACGGCACATATGCCAATGAAGTAACGCTGCGTAGTTTGGATCTGTTGCGGGGTTATGAGCCTTGCGCATTCATATCCGGCATCGCGCCCACGCCGCTGTTGATGATTATCGCCGACCAGGACACCCAGACGCCGGTCCAGTGGCAACGGGAAGCATTTGAATTGGCGGGGGAGCCCAAGAAACTGGTCACCCTTTCCGGCCGGCATTACGATCCCTACACACTGCGCCTGGAGGAATCCCGCCAGGCGGCCCTGGATTGGTTCCAGGCGCATCTGCACTAAATTACAAAACAGGAGGCTGCAATCTTGACGGAGCGGCGTATTGAACTTGAAGGCGTTTCCAATTTTCGTGACCTTGGCGGCTATCAAACCGCCGCTGGTCAGGCCGTAAAATGGCGGACTTTCTTTCGTTCCGACACATTATCCGCTCTCACCGATGCAGATATGGAGACCGTATGTGGATTGGGCGTGAACACGGCCGTGGACCTGCGTTATGGCCATGAACGGCAGTTGGAGCCGTCGCGTTTCCTGGGCCACGATCAGGTCGAAGTGCTGGAGATGGGGCTGCCCGAGTCGCCAAACGCATCGTCGCTCGATTCCTTTGAATATTCCCCCGATGCCGCGGAGATCGCACGATCGTATATGACCGAGAATTATCGGAACTATCCGTTTCTCTATGCCAAGGGTTACGGCACGTTGATGCGCCGGCTGGCGGATGGCGAGCGGGTCGTTGTTCATTGCACGGCCGGTAAGGATCGCGCGGGCACGGCCGCCGCACTGACATTATCAGCCTTGGGCGTGCCGCGTGAAACGGTGTTCGAGGATTATATGCTGACCAACCGCTATTGGGACCGGGCGGGGCGGGAACGACCGGGCATGGACGCGGAAACCGTGGCCTCGATTTTCTCGGCTCGCGAGGAGTATTTAAACGCAGCCTTCTCGGCGATCGAAAGCCGGTGCGGCAGTGTCGATGTGTATCTGGAAGAGGTTCTTGGGCTCGATGACGCGGCGCTCGGTGTCTTGCGGTCGGCCTGCCTGGATTAATTATCTAAACTTTCGGCACGCGCCCTGGAACCAGACGGACCTTCCGCGGCGCGGCCAGCCACATAGCGGCGATGGATATCAGGCAGACCACCATGGCCAGGCCGAAAGCCCGGTCGTAATCACCCTGAATATCAAACGACAGGCCGGTCAGCCATGGGCCTAAT
Source organism: Rhodospirillaceae bacterium (assembly GCA_018667855.1). Classification (GTDB taxonomy): domain Bacteria; phylum Pseudomonadota; class Alphaproteobacteria. The sequence goes on along the minus strand of JABIRL010000085.1, from coordinate 16,692 downwards.
GCGGCGCCGGCACTGGCGGCGGTCGCCAGGACGCCGAAGATTACGCCATAGCGTTTGCCCGCGAATAGATCCGCCGGGGTGGCGGCGAAGACGGTCGATGTGCCGTAGCCCAGAAATCCCTGTAACCCGATCATCAGATACAACAGCCAATCCTGCGGCCATTGACGCATCAGGTACAAACATCCATAGGTCACCAGGAAACCCAGCAGCGCCAGGGTAAAGGCCCATTCGCGTCCCATGCGGTCGGACAAGTGGCCGATGGCAATCTGGCCGATCACGCCGGTTAGTCCGACCAACCCGAGCGCAAGGGCGGCGGTTTCCGCTGAAATTCCAATGTCGATCAGATATCGGGTCTGGTGTACCTGCACGGCGTACCAGACATACAGCGCGCCGATGAAGGAAACCATCAGCCACCAAAAGCGGGTCGTCCGCAGCGCCAGTGCCAGGGTCCATTCGGTGTTGATCCAGGCTTGATCCACGATCGCGCGGTCGACCACACCGACGTTCTGTTCCCCCGTTGCGTCGGGGGCTTCATCGCCGTCCGGCAACAGGCCTAAATCTTCCGGCTTGTGGCGTTGAAAGATCACATTCAGCGGCACGACGACGGCAAGAATAATAAACGCCAAAACCCAGCAGCTTTCCCGCCAACCGGCCGTGTCAATTGAATGTTGCATCCAAGGAAATATCGACACCGAGCCGATGCCAACGCCGGCAAAGGCCAGGCCCAGCGCCAATCCGCGCCTGCGAAAAAACCAATTGGGCAAAAACAATGTATGGCCGATATAGCTCATGAATATGGAGCCACCGACCACCAGGACCCCCAGGGTCAGATAGAAATGCCATGGCTCGGTGCCAAAGGTGGCGGCCATAAGACCGGTGCTGACCAATACAGCACCCGTGGGCAGAACCACCCGCGGCCCCGTTCGGTCCATCATCATGCCGATTGCGGGCGTAATCAGGGCTGAAACCACGAAGCCTATGGAAAAAGTCGCCGCCAGACTGCCGCGGTTCCAGCCGAATTCATCCAATATGGGCGGAAACAACAATGAAAAAGCGGTGCGGGAATTCACCCCGATGCCCATGGTGATAAAGGCCACGATTACCACCACCCAGCCATAAAAGAACGGCAAGCGATGCTTGCCGTGTTTTACGCCCTGTGCACTCGAATCAATTGTGTTCATTAGGCACAGGATAGCATAGGCACGGCGCATTCGCTAAATGCGACGGGCTCGGTTCCACCACTATAATGGCCCAAGCGGCAGCAATTTGTCTTAGTCGAGGAATTGGCGGATGTCTTCGATAACAGCTTCGGGCGGAAGGGTGATGGTGGCAGTCGTGCCTTGATCCAAAGCCGTATCAATGACAAGGGTGCCGTTGTGCATTTCCACCATGGATTTGACCAGCGGCAAACCCAGGCCCGTGCCTTCAAAGCGTCTGTTCAGCACGCTCTCGATTTGACCGAATGGCTGCATCACGACATCTAAATTCGCCGGATCCATACCGATCCCGTCATCGCGCACGCGCACCACGCAGCCCTGTTCCTGATCGACGGCGATGGTTAATTCCACAGTGCCGAGCTTGGGCGTGAATTTAATCGCATTTGAAAGCAGGTTTAGGATCATCTGTCGCATCATCCGATGGTCGGCATACACCTCCGATAAGTCATCAGGTATGTCCGCCTTCAGCGTAATCATGCCTTTGTCCGCCCGGTTGGAAGAGAACGACATGCAGATCCTGGCTATTTCAGCCATATCTATTCGCGTGAAATTAGGATCCATTTGACCGGCCTCGATCTTTGACATGTCGAGCACGGCATTGATGACATCCATCAAGTGGCTTCCAGAGTCATGAATGTCGTCGATATACTCCTTATATTGTTCCGTGCCGACGGGGCCGAATGTCTCGACCTTCATCATCTCCGAAAACCCGATAATAGCGTTCAGCGGCGTGCGCAATTCATGGCTCATATTGGCGAGAAATTCAGTTTTTGCCCGGTTCGCGGCGACCGCCTCGTCCATGGCGAACCGTAGCCCACGCTCGCGTTCCTGCAGTTGCCTGACCATGCCATTGAAGGCCGAAGACAAATTGTGTAACTCCCTTGGGCTGTATTGCGGTAGCGGCGCGACCTGGGTTCCGAGTTCGCCGGCGGCAACGGCAACAGCTGCGTTATCGATGGCGACGATTGGTCTGGCGAGGAACCGGGATAGCAGCCAGCTAAAGATCATGGCGAATATCAGGCCAATAAATGCGATCAGAATGCCGCTTCTCTTGATGTCATTGGCATGTTGTTCGAGTTCCGCGACCGGCTGCGGCACCATGACGCCCCAGCCGACGCCCGGGACGGCGGTGTGACCTGCGATCATGTCGGCGTTCATTGGTGGCGAAAAGAATGTGGAAACGCCTGTTTCACCGCGCATCATGGCGTTGACAACCGATAATTTGGAGACATCCTTCGATGTTTCTTCCCAGGACGCCTTCGGATGGGCGATGACAACGCCATTGGCATCGACGACCATGGAATGACCGCGTTCGCCGAACCCGATTTGACGCTGGATCTTGCGAATATAGTCGGTGCTCAAGGACCCAACCGCCAATTTTGAATCCTCCAAGGCCGTAAAAACAAAGAGAAATGGCGTCTTCCGGTCCCGGATAATGTTAGAGATGACGACATCGCCGTCGGCCGATAATGCCATCCTGCGTAGCCGTTCAATAATCTCGGCGGATGGGTGAGATGGCTTGCCGTCTTGGGGCATCATCAATGACTTGAGGACAGCGTTGGCACCATCGAAGATGGAGACATCACGAAAACTTAAGGAGGCTAGGAATCTGTCCGATGTCTCGTTTGCGGCGCTATTCTCGGCATTGAGGACAGCAAAGCGAAAGCCTTCCTTGACGTCGGCGACATAGCGCGCGAATACGCCGCTTAGGTTCTTGGCGATTATCAGATGCTTTTCGTTAACGGCCCTATATTCATCTCGCAACCTGGTGTGCTGATCCCAGGCCGAGAGCAGAATGATTGGCACGGCGGAAATCAACAGGAAGCTGATGAAAAGGATGAATTGCAGACGACGCCCTTTCGCCGCGCCATTGCTGCGTCGAAAGAAATTCATGAATGTTGTTCCGATTGAAGTATCGAAAGACGACGGGCGGTCGAAATATCGCCGGGGCCTTGAATTTTCCACATATGAATCAAACCTCGTACGAAGCCGTCCATCGCACTATGGAAACAATTCCTTTAAAAACCTCTTATATTCACAATTTTTTCGAGCATAGTCCTGGTGCGTTGTTCAGTATCTGACTACCAGGCATCCACGGCGGGCCGCTTCTTGCCATGGCCTCGCGGTTCAGTTCTGATCGATTTCAGGCAGTTTATCAGCCAATGGCGGCTTTCCACCGGGTCAATGACATCATCAATGCCGAAATACGAAGCGTGGTTTAGTGCCTTGGCGCCTTCATAGGCTTCGTCGACCATTCTTTGATATGTCGCCAGTCGTTCCTGCGGATCTTCGATGGCGGCGAGATCATTGCGATAGCCGAGTTTCACCGCGCCCTCGATCCCCATGCCATAGAATTCACCGGTGGGCCAGGCGACGGTGAAATAGGCCGCTTTGTATGAACCGCCCGCCATGGCGATGCCGCCCAGGCCATAACCTTTGCGCAGCACGATGGTGAAAAATGGCACCGACATGTTGGCGCCGATCAGGAACAGGCGCGATGAATGGCGCACCAGGGCGGTTTTCTCGATTTCAGGCCCCACCATGATGCCCGGCGTGTCGCACAGGTTCAGGACCGGAATATCAAAGGCGTCGCACAGCTGGAGGAAGCGGGCCGCTTTGTCCGCCGCATCCGAGTCTATGGCCCCACCCAGATGCTTGGGATTGTTGGCCAGGACACCGACGGGACGTCCCTCCACCCTGATCAGGCAGGTCACCGCTCCATGGCCGAACCCGGCCCGCAGTTCCATCACCGTGCCCACATCGGCCAGGGTTTCGATAACCTCCCGCACCTCGTAAACCCGCAGACGGTTCTCGGGCACGATGCGGCGCATCAGGCGCTGATCGGGGGCCTCCCAGTCATCGATGGGTCCCTGAAAATACGACAGATACTGCTTGGCCACATCGATGGCCTCATCCTCGTCCTCGACCAGGATGTCGACCACGCCGCTGGGCACCTGAATGGACATGGGCCCGATGTCTTCCGGCGCGAAAACGCCCAGACCACCGCCTTCGATCATGGCCGGGCCGCCCATGCCGATATTGGCGTCCTTGGTGGCGATGATCACATCGCAACAGCCCAGCAAAGAAGCATTACCGGCAAAACAACGCCCCGTGGTGATGCCGACCATGGGCACCAGACCGGAAAGCTGGGCAAACCGGGCAAATGTCGTGCTGCCGTCGCCGCCCGTGCGATCCGTATCACCGGGCCGCCCGCCGCCGCCCTCGGCAAACAGAACGAAGGGCAGGCGGCCTTCCTTGGCCAAATCGATGATCCGATCCGTCTTGCGGTGGTTCTGCACCCCTTGGGTGCCGGCAAACACAGTGTAGTCATAGAACATGATGGCGCAGCGGTTGTCCGGCTCGCCGAACTTGTCATCATTGACGGCGGCGATGGCCGTGATCAGACCGTCGGCCGGGCTTTTCTCGATCAGGGTTTCGACGCTGTGACGTTGCCTCTGCGCCGCCAGCACCAGGGGCGCATATTCCACGAAGGTATCCATATTGCACAGCTGTGCGATATTCTCCCGCGCCGTGCGCTGGCCCTTGTCGTGGCGCCGCGCCGTGGCTTTCGGGCGGCCTATATCACTGTGCAGATACCGGCGGTCGAGAACTTCCTGCAGGTCGGGGCGAATTTCATCCAGGTCCACCTCCTCCAGTACCTCGCCCGCCGACCCGGCAACCTCACCTTCCTCGACAAACAGCAATGGCGCACCGTCATAAATGGTGTCGCCTTCCGCTACGGCGATGGCGCGGATATAGCCGCTCACCGTAGCCGGAATGACATGCTCCATCTTCATGGATTCCATGACCAGCAGAGAAGATCCGGCGGTGACGCTATCCCCCTCTGCCACGTGAATGGCGACGATGGTGCCTTGCAGCGGCGACAGCACGGCCGCCGTGCCCTCCGGTCCGACAATCGCCGTGCCGGTCGGGCTCTGGGTCAATGCTTCGGGCTGAGAGCCGGAAATGCCGGTGGCGCCGGACAGGCCAAAATTCAAGACCGCCAGGGGGTCGTTATCGCTGACCTGGGCACCGGCCAGATTGCGTTCCTCGGGAGCGGGAGCGGGCGCGGTGAAATACGCCGTTTTATGGCCGGCATCATCGACCAAATCCGCGATATGGTCATCCAGAAAGCGGGTATACAGCTCACCCGATGCGATCAACTCATGGCGCAGCAGGTTTTGCAAAAAGCCAATATTGGTGGCGACGCCGTCGATGCGGAATTCACACAAAGCCCGATAACTGGCCTTGATGGCGGCGCCATAGCCTTCACTGCTGTGGGTAATGACCTTGGCCAGAAGGCTGTCGAACCTTGGCGTCGTGGCATAACCCGCATAGCCGAAGGTATCCGTGCGGATGCCCGGACCGGTCGGCGGATCGAAGGCGCTTAGCTGCCCGCCCGCCGGCGTCGCGGCGCCGGTCTTGTCCATACGCTCCATGTTGACCCGGGCCTGCACGGCGACGCCGCGCATGATGGGGCCTTCCGCCGGTATGCCCAAATCATCCAGGCTGGCGCCCGAGGCCAGACGCAGTTGTGCCCGCACCAGATCGACGCCGGTTACTTCTTCCGTGATCGTGTGCTCCACCTGCAGGCGGGGGTTGGCTTCCATGAAAATGAAGTCACCGGCAGTTTCGTCGACCAGAAATTCGAACGTGCCCACGTTGGTATATTCCAAGGTTCGGGCCAGGCTTACGGCCGCGTCCAGAATGTCCCCACGCAGACCGTCGGCAAGGTTCGGCGCCGGTGCGATTTCGAGGATTTTCTGATGGCGCCGTTGAATGCTGCAATCCCTCTCGCCCAGATGACGCACGTTGCCGGCGCTGTCGCCCAGGATCTGTACCTCGATATGCCGTGCCCTACGGACATAGCGTTCCACATAAAGGCTGCCATCACCAAACGCGGCGGCGGCCTCGGACGCGGCCCGCTCAAACGCTTCGTCCAGCTCGTCCGCAGTCTCGACCACGCGGACGCCGCGCCCGCCGCCGCCCGAAACCGCCTTGATCATCATGGCCCCGCCCGACAGGGACGCCATGAAATCCCGGGCGCCGGCCAAATCGACCGGCCCGTCGCTGCCCGGCAGAACCGGGATGCCGGCCGACTTGGCAATATTGCGGGCCTTGGCCTTGTCGCCCAGCTTGTCCAGAACGTCGGTGCGCGGGCCAATGAAACAAAGGCCGGCATCCTCGCAACGGCGGGCAAAAGCGGCATTCTCGCTCAAAAAACCATAGCCCGGATGCACAGCGTCACACCCCGTGGCCTGGGCGGCGGCGATGACCTGATCCATATCCAGATAGGCCGGCGCGCCCGGGCCACTCAGCCCATGGGCCTCATCGGCGCGAAAGACGTGCAGCCCTTGGGCATCATCTTCCGAGTAAACAGCGACGGTGGGGAGATCCAGGGCGGCGGCGGCGCGTTGAATACGAACGGCAATTTCGCCCCGGTTGGCGATCAGCAACTTTGAAATGGACATACGGCCTCTCTTACATCTGTGCGACGTTAATATATCGCCAATTCATACGGTGCAATGGAGCGACGGGCGTTTGTCCACAGTCCGCTAATTGTGTAATGACCATTGATGGGTATTTTGTTGTGGAGTTGTTAGATGCAGGAGCTGCCTCCCCCCCAGTCCATTCCAGCTGCCTGGTTCGGCCCCGAAGTGAGCGATCGGACGGACCTTTGGCTTAGCCATCTCGATGCCGATGACGTGGCGGAGCTCGAGGCGGCGGCGAAGGAATGCCTGAACCAGGGTCTGGAAATCGCAGATATCACCGCCCGCAACTTCGTCCTGCCGAATTTTGGTCCGCGTCTGGTCGAATTTCAGGCTGAGTTGCTGCGGGGTATCGGGTTCGGCTTACTGCGGGGCCTGCCGGTTGCGGGCTATGACCGGGAACTGGCGGCGGCGATCTTTTTTGGCGTGGGCGCACATTTGGGCCATGCCCGCTCGCAAAATGGCGAAGGGCATCTGCTGGGTCATGTGCGTGATGTCGGCGCCAACAGCGGGGACATGAATGTCCGGATCTATCAGACGTCGGAACGGCAATCCTTTCACACGGACTCCTGCGATATCGTTGCCCTGCTATGTCTGAAGGAAGCGATCGAAGGCGGCGATAGCCTCGTGGTCAGCGCCGTCACGATATTTAACGAAATGCGCCGCCAACGTCCTGATCTGTTGCCATTCCTTTTCGAGCCCCTGGCGACGGACCGGCGCGGTGAAGTGGACACGGGGCAAAAGCCATACTTCCAGATCCCCGTTTTTAGCTGGCATGAAGGTCATCTGACGACGATTTATCAGCGCCAGTATATCGACAGCGCCCAGCGATTTGATGATGCCCCGCGCCTGACGGCCCTCCATGTGGAGGCCCTGGATATGTATGACGAACTGGCCAATGATCCGGCGCTGAATTTCTCCATGCGGTTGCAGCCGGGCGATATGCAGTTTGTTTACAACCATGCCCTATTGCATGACCGGACAGGCTTTCGCGATCATGACGACCCGGCGGACAAACGCCATCTGCTCCGCCTGTGGCTTGCCTGCCCCGGCGACCGTCCATTGCCCGATTGTTTCGCCGAGCGGTTCGGCAGCACGACGATTGGTGACCGGGGTGGTGTTTTCGTGCCGGGCACCCGGCTACATGCTCCGCTGGATTAGGGGCTGCCGTGCAAACCTTCGCCGCGCCATTCTCGCCCCTGAGCGCGCTTGAGCGTCAACGATCATGTGAAGCGGCCCTTGCGGCCGCGCCCCGAGGCCTGGTGGAATTCTGGCTGTTCGGCTACGGCAGTCTGATGTGGGATGCGAATTTTGCCTACATCGCGGCCAAACCGGCACGCCTGATGGGATGGCAGCGGGAAATGTCTGTCTGGACGGCCCTAGCCCGGGGTACGCCGGAACGCCCCGGTCTGTCACTGGGATTGATGCCGGGCGGGGTCTGTGACGGGGTGGCCTATCAAATTGCCGAGCATCATCGGGAGCAGGTTCTGGCGATTGTCTGGGAGCGTGAAATGTGGACCGATGTCTACCAGCCCACCTGGATTTCAGTGCAGATGGAGGGCGCTGTCAGGCCTGCCCTGACCTTCACCGTCAACCAGGCCAGCCGGCAATTCGCCGGAGAGCTGTCAGAGGCGCAGGTTATCGATCATATTGCCCATGCCGTCGGCGAACGGGGTCCCTGCCGGGACTACCTGGCCTACACCGTGGCCAGTCTCCATTCCTTGGGGATCGAGGCTGCGTATTTGCAGGACCTTAACGAGAAGGTTCAGGCACGAGCCGGTCAACCGTCGGAGCGGTGACAGACCGCCTGGATCTTGTTGCCGTCCGGGTCCCTGACATAGGCGCCGTAATAATTGGGGTGATAATGGGGTCTTGGCCCCGGTGCACCTTCGTCACTGCCGCCATTGGCCAATGCGGCGGCGTGGAAAGCATCCACCGCAGCCCGATCAGGCGCCAGGAATGCCGTATGGCTACCGTTGCCGACACTGGCGGGTTGTTTGTCATGGGGCGGCAAAATCCAGAATTGATTGCCGCCGGGCTTGCCATAGGCGCAAAACCCCTCGCCGGAATGGAAACGGCCGTGACCCAGGGTGGCCATGACCGGGTCGTAGAATGCCGCCGCGCGTTCGAAGTCGCTGATACCGATGGTGATATGGCTGTACATAAGAGCCCTCGTCAGGTCTGCGCCAACGCCTGATCCAGATCCGCGATCAGATCCGCTACCGTTTCGATGCCAATGGATAGCCGAACTACATCGGCGCCCGCGCCCGCCGCTTCCTGTTGTTCGGGCGTCAGCTGGCGGTGGGTGGTCGAGGCGGGGTGAATGATCAGGCTGCGGGTGTCGCCAACATTCGCCAGATGGGAAAATATCTCCACCCCATTGACCACCGTCTCGCCGGCTGCGAAACCACCTTTCACTCCAAAAGTGAAAACCGCACCGGCCCCCTTGGGCAGGTACTTCTTTGCCAAGTCGTGATAAGGATTATCCGGCAGGCCGGCATAGGAAACCCAGGCGACCTTGGGGTGGGCCTCGAGATATTCCGCGACGGCTTGGGCATTGGCGCAATGGCGCTCCATGCGCAGCGGCAGGGTCTCGACACCCTGCAACAAATTCCAGGCGGCTTGCGCGGACAGAGTTGGGCCGTAATCCCGCAAGGCGACGGCGCGCATTTTCATGGAGAAGCCAAAATCGCCGAATGTTTCGGCGAAGGTCAGGCCGTGATAAGCGGGATCCGGCTGGCTCATGGAGGGGAATTTATCGTTCTGGTTCCAATCGAACCGGCCCGACTCCGCGACCACGCCGCCCATGGTGTTGCCATGGCCGCCGATGTATTTGGTCGCGGAATGCACCACGATGTCGGCGCCCCACTCAAACGGCCGGCATAGATATGGCGTAGCGAGGGTATTATCCACCACCAAAGGCACACCCCATTCCTGGGCGATGGCGGCCAAGGCTGCCAGATCCAGGACGACGCCGCCGGGGTTGGCCAGAACTTCGCAAAAGATGAACTTGATCTTGTCATTCATGGCCGCGGCCAATTGCGCCGGATCGGTCATGTCGACAAAATTGCAGGTCCAGCCAAGTTTTTTGAAGGATACGCCGAACTGGGTGATGGAGCCGCCGTAAAGGTTCTTCGAGGCGATGAATTCATCGCCCACATCCAGCAAGGTGGCGGCGAGCAGGAATTGCGCCGCATGGCCCGTGGCACAGGCAACCGCGCCCCTGCCGCTTTCCAGGGCGCAAACTCGTTCTTCCAGAACCGAGACCGTCGGGTTGGTCAGGCGGGAATAGATGAAGCCGAATGTTTGCAGGTTGAACAATTCGGCGGCGTGCTCTGCATCCTGGAAGACAAAGGCATTGCTTTGAAAGATCGGCGTGCTGCGGGCGCCCGTCGTGGGATCGGGGCGGGCACCGGCGTGGACGGCCAGGGTCTCGAAGCCGTGGACGTCAAGGTTCGGGGTACGCTCACTCATGCTCTGGGCGCCTTCAAGATTTTGGAGGTGATAATTCTGGTGTTGATGCCGCTCCACGACAATTCGCCGGACAATCGGGCAAACTCGATTTTTGGGCAGCGGTCCATGATGACATCGATGCCGGCTGCCTCGGCCACGGCGGCCGCATCATCGTTGCGGACGCCCAGCTGCAGCCACAGCACCTTGATGTTTTTTTCACTCTTGAGTGCCGCCGCTTCCTCCGCGACGCCAAGGGCGGCTTCCGAGGCGCGAAAGACGTCGACCATGTCGATGCCGCCCGGGATCTCCGCCAGGCTTGCATAGACCGTTTCGCCCAGAATTTCGGTACCCGCGCGGCCCGGATTGACCGGAATGACGCGATAGCCCCGCCGTTGCAGATACTTCATGGCAAAAAAGCTGGGCCGCTTCCAATCACCGCTGGCCCCGACCATGGCAATGGTGCGTATGTTGGAGAGGATGTCTCGCAATCTGGCATCGGAATATTCGAGTTGTTCGGTCATTGGTCCCGCCATACTGGTTTGCGTTTCTCGACAAATGCTGTCATGCCCTCGTGGGCGTCCGCCGCCAGCATATTTTCAACCATCACTTCGCTGGCCATTTTGTAGGCTTCCTCCAGCTCCATGTCCATTTGCCGGTAGAAGGCTTCCTTGCCAACCCGCAAGGTGTAACTGGATTTGCTGGCGATCAATTCGGCGAAGCGCATGACCCCATCGTCCAGTTCGCCAGCCGGAACATGGCGGTTGATCAGGCCAAATCGATGCGCCGTGGGGGCATCCATGGCCTCGCCCGTCAGCAGCATTTCCATGGCGTGCTTGCGGGCGACATTGCGGCCCAGGGCGACCATGGGCGTGGAACAGAACAGCCCGATGTTGACACCCGGCGTGATGAAGCGGGCCTCGTCCGCGGCCACCGCCAGATCGCAACTGGCGACCAACTGGCAGCCGGCGGCGGCGGCTACGCCATGCACCTTGGCGATTACCGGCTTGGGGCAATGCACGACGGACAGCATCAATTTGCAGCATTGCGCCATCAGCGCCCGCCGCGCCTCGACCGTTTCAAATGACGTAACTTCCTTCAGATCATGGCCGGCGCAAAAGCCGGGTCCGGCGCCCTCGATAATGACAACGCGGGCTTCGGGGTCTTCGGCGATACCATCCATTTCATCCTGCAGCGCTGCCATCAGCCCGCTCGATAGACTGTTGAAGGACTTGGGCCGGTTCAACGTCAGGTGAACAATGCCGTTGCCCCGATCCCGGCGTAGCAAGATAGGTTCGCTTTCCATTGCCTCGACTGTCATATCCGCTCTCCCGCTATTGCTCTGATATTCCCCGAACCTGACCGGGCAATCAATTTAATTACGTGATGCGGAATTACGCGGCGTCGGGCCAGACGGGCGGATGGCTGCCCAGGGGCATGGCGGGGCGAGACCAATGGCATGGCGTTTCAGACATTTGGGCGGCGTGGCGCACGGCGGTCAATTCGCCAAACCCGGAGTTGTTCTGCTCCATTAAATCCCGGACGTCGTCAAAGGCCGGATCCGCGCAGTCGAAACCATTTTTGATTTGCCCGAGGCTTTGTATCCAGCGCCCCGTTCGGGCCAGGGATACGCGAATATGCCAACTGCCGCCCTCCCGCGCGCGGCGGGCCAGGGTCGCCATGGCCGCCGCCGCCATGAAATAGCCCGAGGCATGGTCCAGTGCCTGGCAGGGCAGGGGCACCGGGCTGTCCTTGCCAAGGGCCGTGGCTTCGCAATGGTTGATGCCGCTGGCGGTCTGCACCAGGGAATCAAAGCCCCGCCGCTGCGCCCATGGACCTTGGTGACCATAGGCCGACAGCGATACATAAATGATGCCGGGATTAATCGCCGCGACGTCCTCGGGCGAAAAACCCCAGCGCCCGATGCCGCCCGGCCTGTATCCCTGGACAAATATATCCGCCTCTCCGATTAGCTTTCGCAGGGTCCTCTTGCCATCATCCGTGCCTAAGTCCATGTGGGTTGAAAGTTTGCCCCGCCCCGCATCCGTGACCAGTGCTGCAACGAAAGGCAAATGCGGTGCCGTCACCCGCATGACATCGGCGCCGTGGGCCGCCAGGGTGCGTCCGCAGACCGGGCCCGCGATGATGCGAGTCAGGTCAAGCACGCGGATGCCGGACAACGGTCGTGCCGCCGGCTCCAAGGGGCGGACGGGCGCATCGCCGATCCGTTCGACCGAAATCAGCGGCTGTTGATCCAACGCCTGGGCCTGGGGATGGCTCCGCCATTCCTCTACCGTGCGCATCATGGTGATGACCAGGCCTTTTTCAGCGGCGGCATCCTCGAAATCCTGTCCGTTCCATGTGGCCAGGGCGGCGGCGACAGCCTCCCGTTCGTAGGCGCAGCCCAACAGCTCCAGAACGCCGTCCCGGTGATGGGGGAAATTGGTGTGCAGGCGCACCCAACGGCCGTCACCGGTCTGATAGGTGCCGGCGATTTTGTCCCAAAGATCCGGCGGCGGGCCGCCATCGATGCGCAGATACCGCTCGCTGCGAAACTCCACCGCCGCGTGACGCATGTCGCAGGCGATATGCTGGCGTTTGCCGGTGCGCTGATGCCAGACTTCGCCGGCTCCAAGGGCGGCGGCGGAAATAGCTGTTTGCGCCACTGCGCCAACCTTGAATGATGATGGCAGGACCGGGTCCGTGCCGCTCAAGGTCAGCTCGTTCAAACCCTCCAAGGGCAGGGCGATCTGGCCGCAAATATCCCGCAGCGCATCCAGTGTTTCGGTCATCGTTCGGGCTCTCCCCTCGCTGGCAACATTGGGTAGTATAGGGCATATGCGGATTTTGGTTGCAACCGCGCTGCGTCCAGGGATGATGGGCGAAATTATTCAAACCAAAACGAGGAACCGCATGCCCCGCATACCCTACGCCGATGCCAACGATTCCAGCCTTGATCCCGATGCCGCCGCCCTGCTGCCCAAGATGCAGCCTCTCAACGTCTTCAAGATGCTGGCCCACGGCGGCAAGGCCTTCGGCGCCTACACCCGCCTGGCCACCGCGCTGCTGTACAAGGGCAAACTGGATCCCATTTTGCGGGAGATGGCCATCGTCCGCGCCGGCATTCTGTGCGGGGCGTCCTACGAGGTCTTTCAACACGAACGCATCAGCCGCGACGTGGGCATGTCGGAGGATAAGGTCCAGGCCCTGAAAGTCGGCGCCGATGACCCGGCGTTCGATGCCACGGAAAAGGTCGTGCTGCGCCTGACGGACGAAGTGGTGAAGAACACCAAGGCCTCCGACGAAACCTTCGCTGCCGCCGCCGCTATCTTCGATCATCAGGAACTGGTGGAGCTGATCATGTGCATCGGATTTTACGTCATGACCTCGGCTTTTCTGGAGAATTTCGAGGTGGAGATCGAACCGGCGGAGGTCCTTGAAGGCATCTCCATGACACGCAAGGGCGGCGACTGATCGCCACCGAATACGGCCTTCGCAGTCGAAATCATCCATGCTATAGAGTGCCGCCCTTGGCGGGGGCCTTTAGCTAAGGCAAAGGGTTCGTCACCGGGCATGCGGGCGTGGCGGAACTGGGAGACGCGCCAGGTTTAGGTCCTGGTGGCTTAACAGCCGTGGGGGTTCGAGTCCCTCCGCCCGCACCATTATTTTTTAATAATTGTCTTACAATTTAAACTTACATAGTGTAGTATTATCACACTACGATAAGCGCCTCCGGAATTGGGCTAGCCCCGAAAGAGCATCCGGTTTTGGCGCTTTTTTTGTGCCGATTTTCCGCCGATTTCCCGCTGAATTCTAGCATTGAAACGAGTTGAACGAGGCTCCGGGCGCGTTTGCGCCCCGGGCCTTTTGTCGTTTCGCGGCCGGCGCATCCCTCACATTTCAAACCTCCTGAAAGGAGACAGTTTTGATCGACATTTATGGCGATGGCAAACCCAACAAGGAAGTGGACTGGACCGAGAGTTCATTCACTCCCGATTACCTCTCGGCCCGGAACAACAACTTCGACACCATCGGCGAGGATGATCTTTACGAGGAATATTCCGACCCCAAGACCCGGCGGCGCAAAAAGACCCGCGCCCCGGAGTTGTTCGCCCATCTGGACGTACTGGACGAGCCGTTAAGTCACAGCGGCGGCGAATTGGCCGGCCTAGGCCAGAGCTACGGCACCAACACCCGGCTGACCAAGAAATACAACTCCGCCGAAAGGCCTGAACGAAACCGCATCAAGGGCGAATTCACCAATGCCTTTGATTGGGCCAAGGCGGCAACGCCGGAACAACGCAATGCGCAGATGGAGGCGGTGAAGAAAGCGGAGATCTATGACGTCACCGATAATCAATACCTCTACGACCAGACGTATCCGAACGATCCCCAAACCCCCGCCTTTATTCCCAACGCGGGCCTGACGGACCAGGAGGACCGGGACTACTTCAAAAGCACACCGGAGCAAAAACAGGCCATCATCGACGACCTGAACGCCCAAATCGCCCCCTGGCCGACCTACGAGCCAACCCTGGACGAGATGGGTCTCGGGCCGAGGGATGACTACGGCTATGTGGCACCGGTGGTAGAGGAGGCGGTGGACGAACCGTTCGCGGCCCAGGCGGATGAAGCCTCAAAAGATGTGGAGGGGCAACAATCCGCTTCCGATCTTCTGACCATTCAGAGACCTGACAAAACTATTGGAACTGGCGATGCGAAGGATGATTTCGAGCGAGTCGCCTCCAACCTGCATGCGGATTCTATGAATGATGCGACGACGGCCGCTGCGAGCAGCTCTGCCCGGGAGGACAAGCAGGGCAGGATGGCCGATCAATATGGTGTGGAAATTGCCAATGGGAAATCGGGCGCGGAGGCCGTCTCCGGTGTCGATGAACTATCGGATTTGTTGACGGTGAACTTCGACCTTGATGCGGGTAGCGAGGATCAAGACCAACTCACTACGAAGCAAGTCGCGAACCTGAATTTCGATGCATATTTTCAATCGCCCATCGTCCGCTCAGAGGCGGAGATGGCGGATGCGAAGAGAGTTGCGGACGCGCTGTCCCTCGGCCTGGACACATTGCCACGAGAGACGCTCGGGAAAGGCTCTGAGTATCAGCAATTTGCCGCCGCTGCTTTGTTGGTGCCGATCATGGTTGAAGCTGGCGCCATCGCCATTGATGCCGCCGCAGTCCTTATCGCCAGAATTGGCGGCCGTGTCGTGGCCAAGAAAATTATCACCAAGACCCTGGAAATCCTGGATTCAGATACCGAATTGGCAAAACCGGACGAAACGAAAAGCAATGAAACACCGGCCGGGAGACTTGAGATCAAGGCCGATGCCGACAACAAACAGTATTTCGATCTGGTGGGCGAGGAGGTCATCCGGGGTTGGCTGAAGCCGCTCGAAAGCCGGGGTGATGCCAGGACCAAAAGGGGCAACGACATCGTGGTGCAGGAGTGCAATGCCATCCTGGAGGCTGAGTTCCCGCAATTGAAACGGTTCAATATCAAGCACGACCGTGGAGCCACAAAGAATGGCAATGGGAGAGACGTGTTCCCTGAAGATCACTTGCCGAGATTGGGGGACCCTGAACCGGGTAAAAGCGAAAGATCCGGCTTCAGCCGGCCCGATATGTCCTATCGCCAACTTGATCACAATGACAAGCCAGTAAAGGGCGGCGCGCGAGCCTATATCAACACGGTGAGCGAACGGGCGGATGGTACGCCGACGTTGCGGGAAGAGCGCAGTCTACGGCAACTTTTGATCAATGCCGGCGGCCGCCTCGCCGTGGCTGTCTCGAAATTCAGGGGCAAGGGTGACGACGATGAAGCGCGATACCGCCGCAAGGTCCGTGACTCATGCCGGGAGATTTTCCGAGACCTCGACCGGCAGACCAGAAATCTGAAAGAAAGCAGTGACAAGGACGATCAAACAAAGGAGAATGATGATAACGATACGCAACTAAAAGACTAGGCCCATGTATGACTCGGAAGTATATGAGTCCGTTCTGCCGGGACGGCGGTTTTGTCTCAGTAAAGGCGACTTGGATGCCTATAGCGATCTGTTGCTGGCGGCTTATCCCGACATGCGGTTCTTCCGGGCCTCTTCCGAGGAGTTGGAGGACCGGCGGCAACCGCCGGTCCTCCGCTTCCACGATAACCTGAAATCGGCGGAATATGGCAGGCTCGACATCTTGTTTTCGCCCGAACATTGGGATCCGCAATGGGAAATAGACAAGTATACCAAACGTTGGTCCACAGAAATGACACCTCGGCCAAATGGCGTTATTACCGGCAGCGGTGAAACCGGAATTGCCCAAAACCACGGCCAGCCGTTTATTGGCGACGGCGATATCTATTTCCGCTGCCGCAAGGGCGACAAGGACGACATGCGGGTGGCCCGGAAATGCCTGCGCCTGCTGACCAAGGTGGCCAGCAACAAGGGCCAGGTTGTCGTGGCGTTTCCCTCCATGGAAGTTTTGTGGAACGCGCCGAACGATCTGTGGATTGGCCATGGCGCGCGAGAATGG
>JABIRL010000088.1 GCA_018667855.1 Rhodospirillaceae bacterium | reverse complement strand
GGCTCGTTCTTGATGCCGGCGTCATCGCCCTTGCGGCCCCCCAGCAGCAGCATGACGGCGACCGCCGCGGTAAAAATCACCGTCACTTCGCCCAAGGTGTCATAGCCGCGATAGGATGCCAGGACAGACGTCACCACATTGGGCAGGCCCACCTCGGCGAAACTTTCATTCAGATAGCGGGGCGCCACATGCAGGTTCGCCGGCGCATCCGCCGCACCGAACGCCGGCATGTCAAACGTGGCATAGATCAACGCCGCACCCGTCAGGACCACCACGGCCAGGGGCAGCCAGGCCGTGTGCGCCGGGGTGCGTTCCCGCTCTCCCGTCAGGGCCAACGTTGCCATCATCAACACCGTCGATATGCCGGCGCCGACGGCGGCTTCCGTAAAGGCCACATCGACGGCATCCAGAGCCACGAACATGGAGGCGGCGAGCAGGCTGTAGATGCCCGACAGCATGACCACCCCGAACAGGCTGCGCAGGCGCAATATGGCGATGGCGGTGGCGCCCATGAAGGTCAAAAGGGCGATATCGATCAAGGTGATGATCATGTCTGATCATCCTTGCCTTTTGGGGCGCTGTTCGCGGCACCGGGGGCATGCCAGATGCGCAGACCGGCGGCCAGGGCCGCACGCGCCGTGGCGTGGCCCGTGGTCGGCGAGGTGAACAGCAGAAAGACCGCGATGATCAGCAATTTGATGGCGACCATGGCCGTCTCGGCCTGCAATAACAGGCCCAGCAATATCA
Organism: Rhodospirillaceae bacterium; assembly: GCA_018667855.1. Lineage (GTDB taxonomy): Bacteria > Pseudomonadota > Alphaproteobacteria. Next base: position 19,373 of record JABIRL010000088.1, on the reverse strand, counting down.
AGCCGGCGCCCATGGTGTCGGTCAGGCCGGCGGGATGCAGGCGGCTATAGAAATCGGGCAGGCGCCAGATGCCAAAGGCGCCGATCAGGACAAAACCGCAGCCCGCCAGCAGCAAGATCCAGCTGAGGATATCCAGCGCCGTGGCGATCATACGCTGTCCCCGTCGCTGCCCGATGATGCCAGATCGCCATATTTGACGAACTTCAACACCGCGACGACGCCGATAAAGTTGATCAGGGCATAGACGATGGCGATATCCAGGAAATCAGGCCGACCGGTCAGAAAGCCCAAGGCCGCGATCAGCAGCACGGTCTTCGTGCCGACCGAATTCACTGCCAGGATTCGATCGAATACCGTCGGGCCCAGAAAGGCGCGAACCAAGGCGATGCCGAGGGCGATCAAGACCGCGAACGTGGTGATGGCAAACATCATTGCTGCCCCTCCACCGCCGAAACCCGGGCATCCATCTCTCCCTCCAGCACACCGTCGGCGGCGCCTTCATGCAGGGCGTGAACTCTTATCACACCGGGGTCCAGATCAACGGACACGGTTCCGGGCGTCAAGGTAATGGAATTGGCATAAAGCGCCTGCCCCAAATCGGTCTTCTGGCTGACCGGTGCATCGAACAGGCTGGGTGCGATGGGCAGGCTGGGCGCGATCACCCGCTTCGCCACATCGATATTGGCCTTGACGATTTCCCATAACAGCCAGGGCAGATAGCGCAGCGCCGCCCAGGTGATATGCAATGGCACGCCTTCGTGATCGATCAGGTCCATGCGCATGGCGATCCACAGGCAGAAAACCACCGAACCGGCGCCCAAAGCCAACAGCAGGAATTGGAAATAACCCGACAACAACAGCCAACCGGCTGCCAGGGCCAAGCCTAGTCCGATACCATGAATGACCGGACGGTAGCCAAGTTTCGCCCCGTCCCCGCTACTTTCAGAGTTACTGTTCGCGCTCACAATGCCTCTATTTCATGCCTGATTCGAACCTGACAAAGGTTAGTATGGCTGGCACCGACATTGCCAGCGGAAAGCGTAACACCGGCTGTCACAACAATGAATATGGCGGTATTCGCCCCGTATTTCCGTGCTTTTTTTGCCTTTGACATCAATTTCAGGTTGCCAGTACTTGTTTGTCGTCAGGGGCAATATATGTTAAGGTTTACTTAACTCGTAAATGCAAGGTGAGTAGTCGGCTTGTTTAGGGGGCGAGTACTCGCAAGGGGAAGCGAGTCATATGGCTTTAAATGTAACGAATATTGACGATCAAAAACGTGCTCAAAATAGCGACGACAGTCCCGATCAAAGCGGTGATAACGTTGCAAAATTGAATGTGCAGCATCGCGTCGCTGATGTCTCCGACGTCCCTGACAGTGTCGCTGACGTCTCTGACAGTGCGGTATCAGCTGGCATTGTGGATGTTGTTGAACCGGCTGGGGACGTGGTCGGCGATGCGACGGGCGACGTAAAAGACGGCGTGGTCAAATGGTTCGACGCTGTGAAGGGCTACGGCTTCTTTGTCCCCAGCGACAATTCCGGCGACGTTCTGATCCATAAATCCATCCTGCGCGACGCGGGCGTAGAGGTTATTTATGAAGGGACGGCCGTTGTTTGCGAAGTTGCCCTGCGAGAACGGGGCCAGCAGGCGACGCGGGTGATATCCACCGACGACGCCAATGCCTTGATGCCGCCGCCCAGGGCGGCCCGTGCGGTGGAAGTATCTCGTCCGGCGGTGGTTGAGGCGGAAGGCGATTTCGTTGATGCCACCGTGAAATGGTTCAATCGGGTCAAGGGCTATGGCTTTGTCACCCGCGGCGAGGGAACCGATGATGTTTTTATTCATATCGAAACACTGCGCCGCTTCGGGACCGATGATCTGTTGCCCGGTCAGGCATTGCAAATACGTATCGGCAACGGTCCAAAAGGACCCTTGGTGGCCGAGATCGTGTTCGAATAGATCGAACAGCCTAAAAACGGAATCGTTTTTCGGCTGTTAATTTGGTCGAATTCAACGAGTTAGCGCAGCCTGCGTTCAATTGAACGCAGGCTGCGCTAGCGTTTTAACCTAACGCAATTCAACTGCGTAGCTGTCCACACTCAGGACCTTGTCGATAAGTCCCTGTTCCATCAGGAATTCAGCCATGCGCCGATAGCGGCCGTGATCTAGTGCGGCCGGTCGCATGGCAAAGCGGGGCAGGGTGTCGCGAAAGGCCCGTTTGTTCAACTCATCATTCAATTCTTTATGACCTTTGATGAACAAGTCCCAGCTTTCTTTCGGGTGATTGACCAGAAATTGCGCGGCGGCTTCCAGGGCGCCGACAAACCGACGCAACCGGTCATCGCCCAGACGTTCCGCATGGGCCACGACGATCAGTTCGTCGTAGGCCGGTACGCCCTCTTCCTCAACGTAAAAGGCCCGGCCGGGGTGTTTGACGATATCCATCTGGTTGAGTTCAAAATTGCGGAAGGCGCCAATCACGGCGTCCACCTGTCCGGAAATCAAGGCCGGGGAGAGGGAGAAATTGACGTTGATCAGGGTAACGTCTTTCAGGCTCAGTCCGACCCGCCCCAGCATCGCCGCCAACAGGGCATCCTCGAAACCACCGACGGAAAATCCTACTTTTCGCCCTTTCAGATCGGCAATGGATTTGATTGGTCCATCCGCCAGTACCACGAGGCTGTTCAGGGGTGTGGAGACCAGTGTGGCGATCCGGCGCAGAGGTAGCCCCTGGTCGACCTGCACATGCAGTTGCGGTTGATACGAGATTGCCAGATCAGCCTTGCGCGCGGCGACTAGTTTCGGCGGGTCGTTGGGGTCGGCCGGTGCGATCAATTCCACCTCCAGGCCGGCATCGGCGAAGTAGCCTTTTTCTTGGGCGATCATCAGCGTGGCATGATCCGGATTGACGAACCAATCCAACATCACGGTCAATTTATCGGCCGCCCAGGCCGGTCCCGTACCGAGGAATAGGATGATCGAAATAGTGGCAAGTACGCATCGCATGATTACAAGTCCTTATTAATTTGGTTCATTCAGTAGGCAGAGAGTCCGGCTGCCACGGCAGTAAACGCCGCAGCAACCAATCCAGTGAAAAGAAAAGCGTTACCGCCATCGCCGCCAGCACGAACAGGGCGGCGAACAGCAGGTCGATCTGCATGCGCCCGTTGGCATGCAGCATCAGGTATCCCAGGCCGGCGGAGGAGCCGACCCATTCGCCCACCACGGCGCCGATTGGTGCCACGGCGGCCGCCACCCGCAGGCCGGATGCCAGGGCAGGCAGGGCGGCGGGGATGCGGATATAGCGCAATTGCGCCCAGCGTTCCTGTCTGCCACCGGGGCCGGTCATGGTGTGGGCCAGATCCAGCCAGCCCGGCTCGGTCCGGCGCAGACCGTCCAGGAAGGCGGTGGTGACGGGAAAGAAAATTATCAGGCTGGCCATCATGACCTTTGATGCCAGACCATATCCCAGCCATAGCACCAGCACCGGCGCCAGGGCGAAAACCGGAATTGCCTGAGCAACGACCAACAAGGGCAATAGCCACCGCCGCGCCACGGGAAACCAACTCAACGCGATGGCGCTGAGTACGCCAAGAGCCGAACCGCAGATCAAGCCGAGAACAATTTCCAGCAAGGTAATGGCCGCGTGACGGCCGATCAGTTCGACATTGTCGGCCAAACTTTGCAGGACCCGCCAGGGACCAGGCAGAATGAAAAATTCCACACCCGTGACCCAAACCAGGACTTGCCAGCCCGCCAGCAAAACGGCCAGGGTAATAATGGTGCGTGCGGCGGTCTGCATGGCTGTCAATCATCCGGCCAGATCACGCAGGATGCCGGCGGCCTGGCCATGCAGGGCCGGATCATCGGCGGGACGGGGCGGCTGACCACCGGGTTCCAGCACCGGCGACAACGTTGCCGGATCGCCGCGCAGCACGAGGATACGATGGCCCAGGCGCAGGGCTTCCAGCGGATCGTGGGTGATCAACAATATGGTCCGCCCGGCCAACAGTTCGGCCGCCAGATCCTGCAGACGCAGCCGGGTCAGGGCATCCACGGCCGAGAACGGCTCGTCCATCAGAACGATGGCGCGGTCCTCCATCAAGGTTCGGGCCAGGGCGGCCCGCTGCCGCATGCCGCCCGAAAGAGCCGCGGGCATGGCGTCCGCCTCACCCTCCAGACCGACCCTTTGCAGCAATGCTTCCGCCTGATGGCGATCGGGAACTTCATTACGGAGCCGGGCGCCCAGGGTCACATTGCCCATTACGCTAAGCCATGGCAGCAGCAAGTCACGCTGATCCATGTAGGCGATACGTCCCGCGATGGGCCTGCCGTCGCTGGCCAGCAAACGCCTGGCCGTCGCTTCGGGCGAAATGCCCGCGATCAACCGCAACAGAGATGATTTGCCCACGCCCGAAGGCCCCAGCAGGCAGGTTGTCTGCCCGGCGGGGATGTCCAGATCCAAGTTGTTGAAAACCGCCCGATCGCCAAATGCCAGGGCGCCGCCGCGCAGTTCCAGACCCACCGGCTGTTCGATGTCATTCGTAGCGTTGTCTTGCGTAGCCATGAGACGCGTCCCTCCGCCGGTACGATCCGGATCAGGTTCAAGGGGTCGTCCTGGTTCAGGAACCTCTCAGCCGCCGCAACGGCTCCTCCCGCAATGGCCCGGATCATAGTGTTGAATTCAGCGCACGCAAGGAAAAGCAAAAATCAGCTATATTTTATTTTCTGACAACGTAATCGGAGGGGAAAAACCATGTCGGATGGCGAATTCAAAATGGTCGACGGACCGCACCAACCTGTCGAGGACCAGTTGGCGATCCATTTGCTTCTCAACCAATATTGTCACGTGGTGGACAGGGGCACGGTGGACGAGATCGCCGCCCTGTTCAGTGAAGACGGCATCCTGCGGCCCCTGCACGAAGGACCGGAAATATTCGAGGGCCGGGACGCTGTTCGGGCCTGGTACGAGGATTACGATAAACGGGTGCGGGCCGGACGCCGCCATCGCCGCCATCGGATCACCGTGCCGTTCATCACGATCACGGGCGATACGGCCACGGTGGAATGCTGTTTGGATTCATCCTGTGTTCTGATCGCGACCAACGTTATCAGCGTCAGCGCCGGGCGCTATGAAGACAAATTGGTCAAGGTAGCCGGGCAATGGCTGTTCAAGGAACGGGCTATTTACATCAACCATATTCACCAGGTTGAGGCGTTCCGGGAGGTCAATTGATGAAGATCGACCAAACCGTGGCAAAAAAGGCCTACGACGTCGTGGACGCCTATATAGCCGCCATCAATGCAGGCGATGGGGATGCCGTGCGCGAGACGCTGAATTTTCCCCACTTCCGGATCGGCGCCAAGGGCGGGGTGATCCACTATCCCGACAACAGCGCTGATCATTTGGGAAACTTTCGCAGCCGGACCAGCGCCGACAGCTGGCACCGCAGCGTCGTTGATGACATGGAAGCGATCTATACGATCCCCACGAAGGCCCACGTCAGCGTTAATTTTCGACGCCTGCGGGCGGATGGCTCGGTGATCGGGGCCTATCATTCCCTCTACATCATCACCGAGATCGATGGTCATTGGGGCCTTCAGGGCGGTTCCGGCGACGGCACTTGAGTGCTTAAGACACTGCCGTCCGCAAGGTTCCAATGGCCGGCGAAATGACTTCAATCACGTCACCGGGGGCGACCGGGCCGACGCCGGCGGGGGTGCCCGTCATGATCAGGTCGCCGGGGTGCAGGGTGTAGAATTGCGAAGCCATGGCGATCAATTCGGCGATTGATCGGATCAGCTGGCTGGTGTCACCTTGCTGGCGGACCTCGCCATTGACGCGGGTTTCGACGATGATCGCGCCTGGGTCGGCAATCTCCGCTGCTGTCACGAACCACGGTCCCGTTACCGCATAGGTGTCGCAGGACTTGCGGAAGCTGCGGTCTTCCTTGCCCCGTACGGTCATGTCCAGGCCAAGGGTATAGCCCGCCACCGCTGCCATGGCTTCCTTAACGGCCACTTGGTTGACGGTCTGCCCAATGACGGCGACCACTTCGCCTTCATGGTCGCTACGCCGGTCCGGAAAACGCAGGCGGATACCGTCCGCTGGGCCGGCAAGGGCGGATGTGGCCTTGAGGAACAGGCCGATCTCGTCGATGGGCATGACCTTGCCGCCCTGATGCAAGGCCACATCGTCGTCGGCTTCCTGTTTGTGGGCGCGGTAATTTACCGGTGCACCGATAATCTTGCCCGGATTGGCAATGGGCGCGCGCAAGGCAACATCCTGCAATTGATGCCTTGTGCCGCCGCCGGCCAGCTCCATGATCCTGGGCGCTAACTGGTTCAGATTAGCGATGACCGGGTCGCCGGGCGGATAGGCCCAGCGGTGAGCCGGCAGGCTGTCCAGGGCCCGGCTGACATCAATGACCTGATCGTCCATGACCAATCCAAGACAGTCGTCACCAAACTTGCCATCAAATCGGCAAAGCTTCATGCCGGGTTCCACTGACGCGTCTCGCGCCATAGACCCAGGTTCTCCAGCGCCGCCCGGTCGGAATAGCTGAACAGCACCGCATCGTTGTCCGCCGAATGGGAAAACCAAACCCAGTTGGGAACGACGAAGACGTCGTTCGCCGACCATTCGAACGTCTCATCGCCGATTTCCGTACGCCCTTGGCCCTCAACTACGAAAAAAACCTGACTGGCGGTATTGCGCAGGGCTTCGCCGGTAAATTCCTCGGGCAGCAATTGCAGGTACGCCGCCAGCGTGGGCATCACATGGCCGCCGTTCCGGGGGTCGGCGTATTTCATGATGTGGCCGTGGGCCGGATCGATCGGACCCTTCCGCAGCGCCTCCAGCGTGGCCCGGCATTGATCGTAGGGATATTTGTAAACCGGTGAATGCTGGTGGCCGGGCACCTCCTCGATTGGCAGCATGCCGGCGCCATAGCGGCGGACGCTGTCGTCATCGGGTCGCAGAATTTCCTGGTTGCCGGCGGGATGTACCTCGGCAAAGGTCGCCTGCATGAAGTTGGACAGGGGCACGTCCAGACCATCCAGCCAGATCAGCGGCGTTTCGTCATTGTTGGTATGTTCGTGCCAGGTCCATGACGGCGTGGTGATGAAATCGCCCCGGCTCATATACAGCCGCTCGCCGTCAACGGCGGTGAAGGCATTGCCGCCCTCGACCACGAAGCGCACGGCGGCCTGGGTGTGGCGATGACAGCGCGCGGTCTCGCCCGGCCCCACGACCTGAAAACCGCAAAACAGCGAATGGGTAATGCCGTGGCCCGGCGTGTTGCTCAGGATCAACACGCGGCGCTCCGCATCCTCGATCGCCACCGCGTCCAGAGATTCCATCAGCAACGGACGCAGGTCGGTGTATTTCCAATGCCGGGGGTCGAGCAGCGGCCGGGGATTGGGAAACACCACGTCGGAGAAGATCTCCCACAGGGGCACGGCGCTCCTGCCCTTGACCCGGTCTGAAAACGATGCGTTCGATGTCATTTTAGCCCCCCAGAAAAATCTTTGTCATATCCGCACTGGCGCAATTTTCACTTCGAGGTATTTTTAGATGTTCAGAAGAAACATGCCAGTTCCAATCGACCAAGGACGACCATGCCCTCGATAGAGCAAATGCTACGCCAAGCGGTCGCCGACCATCAATCGGGTGATTTGAACGCCGCGGCGAGCGCCTATGAACAGGTCCTTGCCAAGGATCCCGACAATGGAGACGCAACCCATCTGCTGGGACTGATCCGTCTGCAAACAAATGACGTCGATGGCGCCCTCGCCCTGCTGTTGTCGGCCGTCAGGCTGCGGCCGGAAAACGGCGTGTTTCGGTTTAATCTTGCTTTGGCACAAGTGGCGGCGGAACGGAGCGGAGAGGCGGCGGAAAGCTACCGCCGGTCGCTTGAGCTAAATCCCCAGAACGCCGCCGCCGTCAATAACCTTGCCGTGCTTTTGGGTGAAGAGGGTGACCTGGGCGCGGCGGAAGATGTGTTGCGCCAAGGCTTGGCACGAATTTCCGGTGACATCGCGATGGCGGTCAATCTGGCGGATGTCCTTTGCCGCAAGGCTTTGCCGGAGCAGTTGTTGGAGGCCGAGGCGTTGTGCCGCGAAGTGCTGGCCCGCGCGCCCGACATGGCAAAGGCCCACGCGGTGCTGGCACATTCCATGTCCATTGGCGACAGGCGCGGTGAAGCCGTCCCGGCCCTGGAACAGGCGACCGTGTTGGAGCCCGATAACGCCCGGTATCATGAGCAGCTGGCCGATCTGTATGCCAAGATGGGCGACAACGCGGCGGCCGAGACGGCGGCGCGCAGGTCGGTGGAACTGGACGAGGGACGGGCCAGATCGGCCGGCATCTTGGGCACGGCGCTGCTGGGCCTGAACAAGATCGCGGAAGCCATTGAATGGAGCCGGCGCGCCATTCTGCTTGATCCCCACGGCCTGGATTTGAGCGAAGCGTTCGCCGCCGCCAATCTGTATGTGGCGCACCTCAAGGGTGGCGACGGGGCGGAGGCGGCCCAACTGGTTGACCTCGACAATCTGGTCTATCCCCACGAAATCGCGCCGCCGCCCGGTTATGACGATGTAGCGGCGTTTAATCAGGCTTTGGAGCGGGCCATTCGCGGCCATCCATCCCTGCAATGGAACCCATCAGGCTATGTTACGCGCAGCGGTGCCATCACCGGCAATGTGTTGTTGCAGCCAACCGGAGAATTCTCCGCCATGGAAGGTGCGATCCGCCAGGGCATTGATGCTTTTACCAAATCCCTGAGCGATGAACCCGGGCATCATTTCCGACGCCAGCTCACCCGGCGCTACCGGATGGTCATGTGGGCCGTCATTCTGGATCAGGAAGGTTATCTGGAAACCCATATCCATGAAGGGTCCTGGATATCCGGCGCCTATTACGTTTCCATCCCGGATTTTCAGGATGGTCGCCAGGAAGACCATCCCGGCTGCATCGAATTCGGCCGTCCGGCCAAGCATTTTGAAGTCGATGAGGGTTTTCCGATCCGCGTGGTCCGACCCAGCGACGGACGGCTGGTGCTATTCCCATCCTCGATGTTTCACCGGACCATACCGTTTCAGGCCGACGCCGAACGGATCTGCATCTCGTTCAACTGCTTCCCTTACTAGCGGACCAACTAGAGTGACAGCTTGTTGTAGGCATCCAGGGCCGCGACCTTGTAGCATTCGGCCAGGGTTGGATAGTTGAAGACGGTCTCCAGGAAGTAATCCAGACCGCCGCCCAGGCCCATGACGCATTGACCAATATGGATCAGCTCGGTGGCGCCGGTGCCAATGGTATGGGCGCCCAACAGGCTGTGATCCTCGCGGTGGAAGATCAATTTCAACAGGCCCGTGTCGTCGCCCAAAATTTGGCCGCGGGCGATTTCGCGGAAGCGGGCGATGCCGACTTCATAAGGTATTTTCTTGGCCGTCAATTCATGTTCGGCTTCACCAACCATGGAAATTTCCGGAATGGAATAGATGCCCACTGGAAAATTGTTCGGCATGGGTCCGACTTCGATGCCGAAGGCATTGCAGGCCGCCAGACGGCCCTGTTCCGATGAGGTCGCGGCCAGTGACGGAAATCCAATCACGTCGCCGCCGGCGAATATATGTTTTTTGTTCGTGCGATAACATTTATCGACTGTCAGGCGCCCGCGCTCGTCCGCTTCCAGACCCGCCGCGTCCAGATTTAGAGAGCCGGTCGAACCGGCCCGGCCGGCGCAGACCAGGGCCAGATCGGCCACCAGACGCTTTCCGGATTCGAGCGAGACAATGACCCGCCCCCGTGACGTCTCCCGCACTTCCACGCCCTCGACTTTTTCGCCGAGACGGAAGACCACCCGGCTGTCGCGCATTTGATGCACCAACTCGTCCATGATCTCGCGGTCAAGGAATTCCAACGGCCGCTCCCGGCCATCCACGACCGTGACCGATACGCCCATCAGGGCGAACATGGAGGCATATTCAATACCGATCACGCCGCAACCGATGATCACCATGGAATGAGGTAATTCCTCCAACGCGAAAATCTCGTCGGAGGTGAGAATGTGCTTGCCGTCGAGTTTGGTTTCCGACGGCGTGGCGGGGGTCGTGCCGACCGCGATCATGACGTTCTTGGCGGTCGCCCGGCGTTGCCCATTAGAGGATGTAATTACGAGTTCATGCGGCCCTTCAAAGGCGGCCGTGCCGACGATGACATCAACGTTGTTGCGGCCCAGTTGGGCGTCCTGTACCTGCTCTTCACGCTCAACAATGGTGCCGACCCGCTCGAATAACTTCGAAGCCGTGATCTTGCCGTGGTCGGCGCCGTTCATATCGCCGGTGCGCCGGCGCATATCTGAAGCGCGCCGCCCGCCTTTGCCGAATGTCAGTACGGCTTCGCGAAAGGTCTTCGAGGGAATGGTGCCCGTATGCAGGCAAACCCCACCGACCACCTGTTCCTGTTCGATGATGGCCATGCGTTTGCCCAGCTTGGCGCCCTGCACGGCCGCCCGTTGCCCCGCCGGGCCGCTGCCGATGCAGATCATGTCATAATCATATTTCGCCATGGCGCACTAGTCCTTCAAGTACTTCAAAATACTTGGTTATCCTTAGGTCTTAATGGTTAACATAAGGAAAATGTTCCCTTTCACTTGGTTGCCTCGGAAGCTGAACGACAGATGAACCATGTCCTCAGGTTTGGTTCAGCACCGCGCGGGCAGAATGCCTTCATCATTCAGCAAGCAACCAAAAGGAACATCCCATGAAAAAGCAAATCTTCACCGCCATGGCTGCCGCCGTTCTGATCTTCACCGCGCTTCCCGCCATGGCGCAGGACCGGGGCAATCACCGCAATCATGTCCGACACCAGCAACAGGAACGCGCGGTAGAACGACAGACCCTGCCGCGGCACATCCTGAAACCGATCCTGGCATTAATTCGCGGCGATGGTGCTTTCCGACTGGGTGTCGGTGCGCATCGGGGCGCGTCTCACGGAGACCGTCATTACGATAGCCCGAAGCGGCACCGTCATGACCATAGGTATTTCCGCAGCTGGCGCAAACATCAGGCCTGGCACAATCGGCATGATCGGCACGATCGTAAACATCGCCGTCAAGACCGCCGCAATCGCCGGCATAACGGCCACGGATAACATGCGGTTAATATGACGCACAAAGGCAGACGGGCGCGCCGGCGATTAGGTCGGCGCGCCTGGTTTCATTCCCCTTGTTGCCGGGTCAGAAACTCCCGAACATGCTGAATTGCCAGCGCGTAGGCCTTCGGGTCATGGCCCCAGGTCACGCCTCGGGTCGGCGATTTCTCCCGGTTTTCAATCGCTTCGTAATAGGCTGGCGGGCCCATGTCCGGATCATCGAAGAAATGATGCGCGTTGCCGTAGACTTTCAGCTCGAGAGGGTGGGCGGACGACGTATTGCGATCGCGCAAGGTCACGCAACGCCGGGCGGTTGTCCAATCGTCGCCGCCGCCGATCAGGATCAGCAGCGGGCCGATAAAAGGCCCCGATGCGGTCAAGCAATAGGGGTAGAAGGCGATGCCGAAGCGGAACTTCTCGTCATACAGATTATGTACACCGATCCGGTTCAGGGCGGATAGCACCTTGCTGCCGCCGATCGACCAACCGATCAGGCCGATCCGATTAGCCGCGACATCGGGCCGCCGGGTCAGAAACTGTAATGCGCCCAAGGCATCAAAGGTCTGATCGACGGATTCCATGTGCTCGTAACTTTGGCAACCGGGACGGTGGCGCCGAGGACCATAACTATCCACCACCAAAGTGACGTAGCCCCAATCCGTCAGTTGATAGGCCCAATCTTCTATGGCGCCGGTGATACCGCGGCAATCATGCAACAAAACCACGGCCGGATACGGCGCCGTGCCTGCCGTCGGGATATTCAGCTGCCCGCGCAAGGCTAGGCCCGCCTTGCCCTTGGCTTCTTCGCCGCGCAATTTCGCCATGCGTTTCTGCAGTAAGGTGGGCGGGCTGTCCGGGGCGTGGAACTGGACGTTTTCCTGCGCCGTCGCCGGGCTGGTAAAAGCGCCCAAAATGACGGCCAGAAATACCAGAACCGTCGTCATTCAAACCCTCCATTATTACCGCGACCATGCTATGTTACGACCATCATCAAAACATATGAGGGCGCAACGTGGAACTGACAGGTGAATACCACATAGCCGCATCCCGGGAACGGGTCTGGGAAGCGTTGAACGATCCGGAGATTCTTAAAGCCTCGATCCCCGGCTGTACCGAGCTGGAAGCGGTTGGCGATGATAGTTTTACTGCCACCGTGACCGCCAAAGTGGGCCCGGTAAAAGCGAAATTCCAGGGCCAGGTCGCGCTCTCGGACATGGATCCGCCCAACGGCTACACCATTCAGGGCGAGGGCAAGGGCGGGCCCGCCGGTTTCGCCAAGGGCGGCGCCAAGGTGCGTCTTGAAGCGGACGGTGATGGCACCATTCTGCGCTACGAGGTTGAAGCCAATGTCGGCGGCAAGCTGGCACAGATCGGCTCTCGTCTGATCGACGGTACGGCCAGGAAGCTTTCTGGTGAATTCTTCGAAACTTTCTCGGAATTGGCGGCGGAACCTGCGGCCGCGACGGCCGGCAAGGCCGAAACACCGGCAGCAGCACCGATTGCGCCAACGCCCGAACCGGCACCGGCCGCAGAGGCGCCGGGCGGCGGATTGCCCACCTGGGTCTGGTTGGGCGGCGTAATTGTCATCGTGGTCGCCATATTGGCGCTTTTGGGTGGCGATTAAGGTCACAATAATGCGACTCCCGGACTAATTCACCCATTCGGGACTTGACCTTAGGACGACAAGGCGAAACACTCCCTTCACCGGGAAGGGGCGGTCAAATGGGGCGGCTCTATACCCAGATTCATAGTCGGCAACGGACGACAGGGAGGTTCCGCATGGCAACGGTGTCAATGACCGTCAATGGTCAAGCTGTGAGTGGCGAGGTTGAAGGCCGCACACTGCTCGTACAGTTTCTTCGTGAAAATCTAAATCTAACGGGTACCCATGTGGGCTGCGACACAAGCCAATGCGGCGCCTGTGTGGTTCACGTCAATGGTGACAGCATGAAGTCCTGCACCATGTTGGCCTTGCAGGCTGACGGCGCCGAGGTCACGACGATCGAGGGGTTGGCCCAGGGCGGGGAGATGCATCCCATGCAACAGGCGTTCCAGGACAACCACGGCCTGCAGTGCGGTTTCTGCACACCTGGCATGGTGATGAGCGCCATTGATCTGGTGGCCAAGAATCCGAATCCGGATGAAGCCACGATCCGCGAACAGCTGGAAGGCAACATCTGCCGTTGCACCGGCTATCACAATATTGTCAAGGCGGTGCAGCAGGCCGCCAAAGCAACGGGGGGCTGATAATGGTTGAAAATGGCATAGGCGCTAGCCTAAAGCGCAAGGAAGACAATCGCTTCCTGACCGGCAAGGGCAATTATACCGACGACATCAATCGTCCGGGACAGACGTATGCTTATATCGTCCGTTCACCCCATGCCCACGCCACCATCAATTCCGTCGACATCTCCGCCGCCAAGTCCGCGCCGGGCGTGGTGGCTGTGTTCGTCGGCCAGGATCTACTGGACGATGCGGTTGGCGGCCTGGTTTGCGGCGCCTCCGTCACCGGCAAGGGCGGCGAAGTCAACAAGGTCCCACCGCGAAATGTCCTGACCATGGACAAGGCGCGGTTTGTCGGCGATCCCATTGCGGTGGTGATCGCGGAAACCCTGGCCCAGGCCAAGGATGGCGCCGAATTGGTGGCCATTGACTACACCGAGCTGCCCTCTACCGTATCCACCGCGAATTCGGACGCCGATGGCGCGCCGCAGTTGCACGAGGAATGTCCCAACAACGTAGCCCTTGATTGGGAGTTGGGTGACAAGGCGGCGGTTGACGCAGCCTTTGCTTCCGCTGCCAAGACGGCGGAGGTTGAATTGGTCAACAACCGCATGGTTACCAATGCCATGGAGCCACGGGCCGCGGTCGGCGAATACAATTCGGGTACGGACGATCTCACGCTGTATGTGACCTCGCAGAACCCGCATGTGCATCGCCTGGTGATGTCAGCCTTCATGAACATCGCGCCGGAGCACAAATTCCGCGTGGTGGCACCCGATGTGGGCGGCGGCTTCGGCTCCAAGATCTTCACCTATAATGAAGAGGCAATTTGCGCCTGGGCCGCTAAACGGATCAACCGTCCCGTCAAGTGGACCTCGGACCGTTCGGAAGGTTTCATGTCCGATGCCCATGGCCGGGATCACGTAACCAAGGCTGAAATGGCCATGGATGCGGATGGTAAATTCACCGGCATGCGGGTCACCTCAAAGGGCAACATGGGGGCCTATCTGCAATTGTTCTCGGTCTCCATCCCCACGTTGTTCCACGGTTTCCTGTTGGCTGGGCAATACACGACGCCTGCAATTTATCTGGAAATGCGCTGTGTCATGACAAACACCGCGCCGGTGGATGCCGCGCGCGGTGCCGGCCGGCCGGAAGCGACTTACCTTCTGGAACGGCTGGTGGATGTCGCGGCGGGGGAGATGGGGCTGGACCCGGCGGAAATTCGCCGGCGCAACTTCATCAAGGCCGACCAGATGCCTTATCAGACGCCGGTGGTGCAGTGCTACGATTCCGGTGACTATCACGCGTCCCTCGATATGGCCCTGAAGAACGCCGATTACGATGGTTTCGGCGCCCGTCAGGCCGAGGCCAAGGGTCGCGGCAAGCTTCGCGGTATCGGATTGTCGTCCTATATCGAAGCCTGCGGCGTCGCGCCGTCGGCGGCGGTGGGCTCCTTGGGTGTTGGTGTCGGCCTGTGGGAATCAGCCCAGGTCCGCTTCAACCCGACAGGCGGCGTCACCGTCTTTACCGGTACCCATTCCCATGGCCAAGGTCACGAAACCGCCTTCGCGCAGTTGGTGACCGAACGTCTTGGCGTCCCGGTGGAGAATGTCGAGGTTGTGCACGGCGATACCGACAAGGGTCAGTTCGGCATGGGGACTTATGGCTCCCGCTCGCTGCCCGTGGGTGGTGTCGCCATCGCCAATGCCTGCGATAAGATCATTGCCAAGGGTAAGAAGATCGCGGCCCATTGTCTGGAAGCGGCGGAAGACGATATCGAATTCGGAGAAGGCAACTTCACCGTTGCCGGCACGGATAAGGTGATGAATATCGCCGAGGTCGCCTTCACCGCTTATGTGCCCCACAACTACCCCGAAGGGGTGGAGCCGGGGTTGGACGAGATCGCCTTCTTCGATCCCTTGAACTTCTCCTTCCCCGCCGGCGCCCATGTCTGCGAGGTGGAGGTGGACCCGGATACCGGCACCTTGGAAATCGTCAAATACACGGCGGTGGATGATTTCGGTACCCTGGTCAATCCAATGATCGTGGCAGGTCAGGTGCATGGCGGTTTGGCCCATGGTATCGGCCAGGCATTGCTGGAAAACTGCGTCTATGACGAAGACACCGGGCAATTGGTCTCGGGCTCGTTCCAGGACTATTGCATGCCGCGGGCGGACAATCTGCCGTCCTTCGACGTGGATTATTGTCCTACCGTGCCGATCCACAATCCACTGGGCGTGAAAGGCTGTGGCGAGGCCGGGGCCATCGCCGCACCACCGGCGGTGATCAACGCCATCGTCAACGCCCTAGGCATCAAACATCTGGATATGCCGGCTACACCCGAAGTGGTGTGGCGCGCCGCCCAGGCGGCAAGCTAGGCCAGGGGAGGAATAAATATGTACGACTTTAAATTCCATTCGGCTTTCAGCGTCGATGATGCCGCGGCCAAACTCGCCGCGGCAGAGGACGGCACCGTCATGGCCGGCGGCCAGACCCTGATCCCGGTTTTAAAACAACGTCTGGCGAACCCGTCAGATGTAGTGGATCTGTCCGGCGCGGGCCTGTCTGGCATTACCAACAATGGCGACAGCGTCACCATTGGTGCCATGACCACCCATGCCGAGGTTGCCGGTTCATCCGATGTATCGGCAGCCCTGCGTTCCGTGGCGGAAGGCATCGGCGATGCCCAGGTCCGAAATCGCGGTACCCTGGGCGGTTCCGTCGCCAACAATGACCCGGCGGCGGATTATCCGGCGGCGTTATTGGGTCTTGGCGCGACGATTACAACGAACCAGCGTGACATCGCGGCGGATGATTTTTTCACCGGCTTGTTCGAGACTGCTTTGAACGACGGCGAGATTATCAAAAGCGTGACCTTCCCGAACGCCACCAAGGCGGCCTATGCCAAATTCCCCAACCCGGCATCCCGTTATGCCATGGTTGGTGTGTTCGCGGCTCAGGCGGCGGACGGCGTCCGTGTCGCGGTAACCGGCGCCACTGATTGTGCGCACCGGGGACCAAAGCTGGAAGCGGCATTGTCGGCCAACTGGTCGCCCGATGCCTTGGACGGCGTTACCATTCCCGCCGATCACATCAATGGCGATATCCATGGCAGCCCGGAATACCGGGCCCATCTGGTCGTCGTCATGGCCAAGCGGGCGGTAGCCGCGGCTGGTTAGGACTGTCGGCGTTTCTTTCGATCTGGCGGAGAGGCCTTGGTCTCTCCGCCTTTTCTTTGTTTACAAAAAGACCTAGGTTGCCGTCATGAGCACAGCAATTCCCAACGATATCGACGCCACCCTGGATCTGTTGAACCAGGGTGACTACATCGCCGACCGCAGTCTGGCGACAACCCTTTTTCTGGCCCTGAAAATGGGCCGGCCTCTGTTCCTGGAGGGCGAGGCCGGCGTGGGCAAGACGGAGATCGCCAAAGTGCTGTCGGAGACCCTGTCCCGGCCGCTGGTCCGCCTGCAATGTTACGAAGGGCTGGATGTGGCCTCCGCCGTTTATGAATGGAACTATGCCCGCCAGATGATTGAAATCCGCATGGCGGAAGCATCCGGCGATATTGATCGGGAACGCCTGGGCCAGGATATTTTTCGCGACGAGTTTCTGATCAAACGCCCCTTGTTGCAGGCCCTGGAGGCCACCGATGGCGTCGCGCCGGTGCTGCTGATCGATGAACTGGACCGTACGGACGAGGCGTTTGAAGCTTATCTGCTGGAAGTTCTTTCGGATTTTCAGATAACTATTCCTGAGATCGGCACTATCGCCGCCGAACATCCGCCCATCGTTGTCGTCACCTCGAACCGGACGCGGGAGATCCATGACGCCCTGAAGCGGCGCTGTCTGTACTATTGGGTCGACTATCCGGATGCGGAGCGGGAGCTGGCCATTCTGCGCCTCAAGGTGCCCGGTTGCGAGGAAACCTTGAGCCGTCAGGTCGTCGGGTTTATCCAGCGTCTGCGGGAACATGATTTGTTCAAGCTGCCGGGCATCGCCGAAACCATCGATTGGGCGACGGCACTGACTGAATTGAACAAAATCGTGCTGGAGCCGGATACCGTGGATAATACTCTCGGTGCGCTGCTGAAGTATCAGGACGACATCCAGAAAATCCAGGGCAGCGAGGCGGCCTTGATCCTGGAAGATGTGAAGCGCGAGATGGCGGTGGCCGGCACGTGAACGACGCCGCGGCAGAAGAGAGCAACCGCCTGGCGGAGAATATCATGCATTTCGCCCGGGTGCTGCGCGCGGCTGGTTTGCCCGTGGGGCCGGGCCGGGCCCTGGAGGGTGTCCGCGCCGTTATCGCCGCCGGTGTCGGCAGCCGGCAGGATTTCTACTGGACCCTGTTCGCGGTTTTCGTCAACCGCCAGGACCATCGGGACCTGTTTGACCAGGCTTTCCATGTCTTCTGGCGCAATCCGCGCATTCTGGAACGCATGCTGCACGCCCTGATGCCCCAGTTGCAGGTGGAGATGGATGAAAGCCGGAACGAGGCGATCTCGCGTCGGGTGGCCGAAGCCCTGGCTAAGGGCGAGGGGGCGGAGCAGCCCCAGGAAGAGGCGGAGGAGGAGATCGAATTCGATGCCGCCCTGACCTATTCGGCACGGGAAGTGCTGCAGGAGATGGATTTCGAATCCATGAGCGCCGAAGAAGTTGCCCAGGCACGCGCCATCATCGCCCGCATGCGGCTACCCATCATGGCGGTGCCGACCCGGCGCCTATCTCCCGATGTTCATGGCCGGCGGGTCGATATGCGGGCCTCTCTGCGCGCCGCCTTGCGCAGCGGCGGCGGGGTGCCGTTGCGCCACCGCTCCCGCAAACACCGTCATCCGCCGCTGGTGGTGCTGTGCGATATTTCCGGCTCCATGAGCCGCTACAGCCGCATGTTTCTGCATTTCATGCATGCGATCACCAATGACCGGGACCGGGTGCATACTTTTGTTTTTGGCACCCGGTTGACCAATATTACCCGCCATCTGCGCCATCGGGATGTGGACATCGCCCTGGAAAAAGTCTCGGGCGGGGTCGAGGACTGGTCGGGCGGCACCCGCATCGGCCATAGCCTGCATGACTTTAATACCAACTGGTCGCGCCGGGTCCTGGGCCAGGGCGCGGTCGTCCTGATGATTTCCGATGGCCTGGATCGGGACGCGGGTGAGGGCATTGGTGATGAGATCGAACGTCTGCATAAATCCTGCCGCCGCCTGATCTGGCTTAATCCCCTATTGCGCTATGATGGCTTCGAGCCCAAATCCAAGGGCATCAAGGCGCTGTTGCCCCATGTGGACGATTTCCGCACAGTGCATAATCTTGCTAGTCTGGGCGATCTGGCCGAGGCCCTGAGCCGGCCGCAAACAAACCGCGCGCAATCCAAGAAGGAAGCCGCCTGATGAATATAGATGTGGTGGAACACGACAAGGTCCTGGAGAAGGCGGCGGAATGGAAAGCCGCCGGCAAGGGCGTCGCCCTGGCCACGGTGGTGGCAACTTGGGGTTCCTCGCCGCGTCCCGTAGGCAGCCAGTTGGTGGTAGATGACAGCGGCGATTTCGTCGGCTCGGTCTCGGGCGGCTGTATTGAAGGTGCCGTGGTGACGGAGGCGCGCCAGACCATCGCCGATGGGCAGACGCGCCTGATCGATTATGGCATCTCGGACGAAACCGCCTGGCAGGTGGGCCTCGCTTGCGGCGGCAAATGCGAAGTCTTCATAGAGCCCGTGGAGTAAGATCGGAATGAAAACGGATCTGCTTGACCAGTTACTTTCCGACCGAACGGCGAAACGTCAGGTGGTTTTGGCGACAGATATGGCCTCGGGTGAGGGAACGTTGCTCTATCCGGCGGAGGTGCCGCCCGGCGACGAACCTTGGTACTGCCGCTTGTGCGAGCACGAGATGGAGGAGGGCGGCGGTGCGAAGAAGAAGGCGCAGGGGGCGGGGAGGAGGTTGCCGCCGAAGTGCCCGCTCTGCCCCGTTCGGCGCGACGG
>JABIRL010000292.1 GCA_018667855.1 Rhodospirillaceae bacterium | reverse complement strand
GTCGGCGCTGTTGCGGCGTTTCTTTGACGCCGTCGGTGGGCGGTCTGAAACCTATATTCCCGACCGCCTGACCGAGGGATACGGACCGAATACTCCGGCGTTGCTGAAACTGAAAGAACGCGGCGCCGGTATCGTCGTCACTGTTGATTGCGGGACGTCGTCCCATGAGCCCATCAGCGCGGCCGAGGAGGCCGGGCTCGATACCATCGTTGTTGACCACCATGTCGCCGAGGCCAAGTTGTCGCCGGCGCTGGCTCTCATCAACCCCAACCGGCTGGACGATGACAGCGGCCAGGGGCAACTGGCGGCGGTGCTTGCGGAACCCATTCTCAGCTCCGGCGGTATCATTGAATTGCCTTTGGGCTATCTGGCCGCCCTGCGGGACAAGGCGCACGAGCGGGGCATGTTGTTGATTCTGGACGAGGCGCAGACCGGCATGGGGCGGACCGGCGATAACTTCGCCTTTGAACGGGATGGCGTCACGCCGGATATTCTTAATCTATCAAAGACCCTGGGGGCCGGATTGCCCTTGTCCGCGACCATCACTTCTCATGCCGTTGAACAGGACTGTTACGACAAGGATTATCTGTTTTACACCACCCATGCCGCCGACCCTCTGCCGGCGGCAGTGGGTGCGAAGGTGATTGAAATAGTCGTCCGGGACCAACTGGCGGCCCGCGCGGAAGAGCTCGGTAACTACTTGAAGGAGCAACTGCGTTCCCTGCAGCAGCGTCATGCCGTCATCGGCGATGTGCGCGGACGCGGCCTGTTGTTGGGCGTCGAACTGGTCACGGACCGGCAAACCAAGACACCGGCCCCGGACATCGGCATGGAGGTCAGCCGCCGTTGCCTGGAACTGGGCGCCTGCCTCAATATCGGCCGGCGCGCCACGGCCGGCGTCTTTCGCATCGCCCCGCCTCTGACCGTCAGCCGGGACGAGATCGACAGCGCCATGGCGATCTTCGATCAGGCCCTCGGCGAATGCGGCACGGTCTAGCGTTTGTAAAGACCCATCAGGGCGGTCTTTTCGATGGTGTTGAAGTGCAGCATGAAGCCGACCACGGCGGCGGAGGTATCCGCCTCCACCGGCAGGGCATCCAGGCCAACCGCATGCAGGGTGAAGAGATAGCGGTGGGGATGGTCGCCTTCCGGCGGGCAGGGGCCGCCATAGCCGGGCGCGCCGAAATCCGTGCGGGTTTGCAAGGTGCCCGCCGGCATGTTTCCACCACCGGCGCCGAGCGCCAGTTCCGTCGCGGTCGCGGGAATATTGACCGCGACCCAATGCCAGAAACCGCTGCCCGTAGGGGCGTCGGGATCAAAACAGGTCAGGGCATAACTTAACGTCCCCTCCGGCGCGCCGGACCATGATAGCTGCGGTGATTGATTGCCGCCCGCGCAGCCGAAGCCGAAGGCCTCGGACAGAACATGGTCGTTACCTAGATAGTCGCCGTCTTTAAAACTCTGGCTTGTCAGTACGAGTGCCATTTGCCAATCCTCCCGAAATTTTGATCTGCCATAGATTTCACTCTGGCAAACAAGAATGCAAGTATACTGTTTGTTTCCCGAAAGAATTGGAATGCAAATGACCGAAATCAGCTATCAAGATCTGGCCTGGCCGGTGCGTGATGATATCACTGCCGCCCATCGGCGGACCTGGGAGCGGTTGGCCCAACCCGGCACCTGGCTATCAGGGGCCGAGCGGGTGGCTATCGCCCGTGAAGCCCGAGGGGCCCTGGATTGTCAATTATGCCGTGACCGCAAGGATGCTCTTTCGCCCAATGCGGTCAACGGCAGCCATGATCATACGGGCCAGTTGCCGGAATTGGAGGTGGAGCAGATCCATCGTATCCGCACCGATCCGGGCCGTCTGAGCCGGGCCTGGCACGAAGGATTGCGCGAGGCCGGCATGGTGGAGGAACGTTATGTGGAGACGGTTGGCGTCATCGCCAATATTGTCGCCATGGACACCTTCACCAAGGGCCTGGGACTGGATCCATGGCCCCTGCCGGCGCCGCAACCGGGTGAACCCACGCGTCTGCGGCCGGTGGCGGCAAAACAGCAAATGGCCTGGGTTTCCACCTTGGCGCCGCAGGATGCCATTGGCACGGCGGACGAGGATCTGTATGCGGGCCGGCCCACGGCGGCGCATATCTATCAAGCCATGAGCCTGGTGCCCGCATCGGTCAAGGGGTTCTTCGATCTGGTCGTGAACCAGTATTTGCCGCCACAGGCGATGACGGATTTCGACAATGAATACCGCGCCATCAACCATGCGCAGATCGAACTGGTGGCGGGCCGGGTTTCGGCGATCAACCAGTGCGTCTATTGAACCACCAGCCATGGGCAACTGCTCCGTGCGAGCGGCAAAAGTGACGGTGGAGACTACGATCTTTCGGTGATGGTGGGCGACGATGCGCCCAGCGACGGCGGCATACCAGATGGCGCCCGGCTGATTCGCTTCGCAACGGCCGTTTTGGGGGATGACGCGAAGGAACTGGCGGCCGCGCGGGACGATATTGTCGCGGTCATGGGCGGGGCGGCATTGACGGATACGGCGGCGGTGGCGGCGTTGTTCAATGCCATTGACCGGGTGGCCGATTCCACCGGTATTCCGTTGGAAGACGTGAAGGCGGAGGCCACGGCGGACTTCCGGGCCGACATCGGTATCGATGATTTTGCCGCCGCCTCGGAGAAGGGGTTTAGCGCCTAGGAACCGTAGCGGCCACGACAATTGATCGAGGTTGCTTGTCGTGGCCGCGCCGTCATGGCACAAGCTGTCAGGGCAAAATAGTCCGATGGTTCGATGAAAGGATGCTTCTGTTGATGTTAGCGCGCTTCGCGGTGTTTCTTGCCGCCCTGGTTTTGGTTTCCCCGCCGGCGGGGGCGCAGGACTTTAAAACCTGGTTGGCGGAGCTGCGGGCCGAGGCGAGTTCCAAGGGCATTTCCGATACCATACTGGACGCCGCATTGGGCCAGATATCCCCCATACCCCGGGTCATTGAGCTTGACCGTCGGCAGCCTGAATTCACCATGACATATACTCAATATCGGGACCGTGTGGTGCCTGCCTCCCGCATCAGGAAGGGCCGGGCCAAGTTCCTGGCCAACCGTGCCTTGCTGGAGGAGATCGGCGCCAAGATCGGGGTTCAGCCCAGATTTATCGTCGCCCTGTGGGGCATCGAGACCGATTTTGGCCGCGTGACGGGGGGGTTCAAGGTAATTCCTGCGTTGGCCACCCTGGCCCATGACGGCCGGCGCAGCGCCTATTTCCGCAAGGAGCTGTTGAATGCCCTCCGGATCCTCAATGAAGGCCATATTTCACCCAAAGCCATGGTGGGGTCCTGGGCCGGCGCCATGGGCCAGTGCCAGTTCATGCCGTCCTCTTTCCTGGCCCATGCCGTTGATTATGATGGCGACGGCCGCCGCGATATCTGGACCACGCGGCAGGACGTCTTCGCATCCGCCGCCAATTATCTGGCCAAGTCGGGCTGGCGCGCCGATCAAACCTGGGGTCGCGAGGTTACCTTGCCGGCCGGTTTTGATGCGGCGCTGGCGGATTTGAAGGTGCAAAAGCCGATCGGGGCCTGGCAGGCCCTGGGCGTGCGAAATGTGGCTGGCGGCGACTTGCCGGGGCGTCAACTCGCGGCCTCCATTGTATTGCCCGAGAAGGGCAAAATGTCACCGGCTTACATGGTTTACAACAATTACCGCACCACGTTGCGGTGGAACCGTTCAACCTATTTTGCCTTGGCCGTGGGGCTGTTGTCCGACGGTATCGGTGCCGGCGGTTGATGAACCTCGTCAGAGGGGGTGGATACAAATGATGGGATGGCACCTGGAACGGCGGCGGATATTTCAATCCTTCCTGTTGTTGTTGGCCGTTTTGTCCCTGACAGCCTGTGCCGAAAGCCAATTGGCGCTACATATGGCGAAACAGCTGCAGCGGGCCGCGACGGAAGGGCCAAGCCCCAACGCCGGCGCTTACAAAGTGGGCAAGCCCTACCAGATCAAGGGTGTGTGGTACTACCCCCGGGAAAACGCGCAATATGACAAGACCGGTATCGCCTCCTGGTACGGCGATCCCTTTCATGGCCGGCGCACGGCGAACGGTGAAATCTACAACATGAACGGCCTGACGGCGGCGCATAAGACCCTGCCCATGCCGGTGCGTGTGCGGGTCACCAATCTGGACAATGGCCGGTCCCTGGTTCTACGGATCAATGACCGAGGCCCGTTCGTCAACGGCCGTATCATTGATGTCTCGCGCCGGGCGGCTCAATTGCTGGGATTTATCAAGCAAGGCACGGCGAAGGTGAGGGTGACCATCGTCGACCGGCCCAGACCCGCGGTTGTCGCCAAGCGGGCGAAAACGCCGCCCGAGCAAAAGAATGCTTTGCCCGCCTTGCCCCGTGGAAAGGTCACCGCCCAGACCCTTGCGCCGCCACCCGGTGTGAAACAGTCCGCCCAGCAAGATTCGAACGTCGGTGCCGTGCCGGTGCGGATCGCCAATGCCGGTCCCATTACCCTATCCAATCCGGTAACGGGCAAGATCGTCCAACAGCCCGTGGGGCCGTCGAGTATTTTTATTCAGGCCGGCGCATTTTCCCTGGCCCAGAATGCCAACAGGCTGCGTGCCCGTCTGGCCTATATCGGCCCGTCCCGGATCATCAATGTATTCATCAAGGGTCAGGAAATGTTCCGTGTCCACCTCGGTCCCTTGAAGTCCGTCCAGGCCGCCGACAATGTTTTGAAACAAATTCTGGACAGCGGTATTACCAATGCCCGGATTATTGTCGAATAGGTTGCGCTAATTCTTTGATCTAAATGACGGCGCGGGGCCGGCTTGGTCCCCGCTCCAGAATATTCCGCAAGGTGGCGAGGGCCTGGCCAAGGGTTTCATGATCGCTGACCTGGGTCAGGGTAACCCGTACCGCTTCCACCAAGGCCCCAACCCCAACCGTGAACGAGGATATGGGTTGCACGGTAATGCCGGCCATGCGGGCGGCGGCGGTGAAATCGTCTGAGTGCCAGGGCGCGGGCAGTTTCAACATGACATGGAATGCGGCTTCATGACCGTGCCAGTCCAGACCGGCCAGCTTTTCCCGTGCGATCCCGTAACGGGCGGCAACTTCCCGGCGCAACCAATGCAGCAACGTTTCGGCCCGTCCCCCATCAATCCAATGACTGGCGACGGCGCCCATGACGCCCGGCTGGGTCACTGTGATGATGCGAGCGGCCTCGGCCAGGCGCGGCAAGCGATCCCGCGGCGCCACGACCCAGGCAACACGCAGACCTGGCGCCAGGCATTTCGAGGCGGAGGTGATATAGATCGTGCGCTCGGGCGCCAGGGCGGCAATGGGGGGCGGTCGTTCCTGTAACAGGTAGCCATAGACATCGTCCTCCACCATCAAAAGGTCATGGCGTCGGGCGACCTCGATAATCGCCTGGCGCCGGGCCAGGGACATCACGGCATTGGTGGGGTTCTGCAGCGTCGGCACCAGAAACAGCAATTTAGCGCCGGTTTCCCGACAGGCTGTATCAAGGGCTTGTGGCTCGATACCTTCGTCATCCATGGCCAGTGGAACGGGGTGGCGTTGGGTGAAATGCACCTCGTCGATCAACTGGCTGTAGGTCAATTGTTCCAACAGTACCGGATCGTTGGCCTTGGAGAAGGTCATCAGGGCCGACAGCAAGGCCAGCTGCGCCCCGCCCATCATGATGATGTCGTCGGCACCAACGTTCAGGCCGACCCGCCGCAGCCAGGCGGCGCCGGCGCGGCGGTGCACCTCCGGCCCGATCTCGGTGTTGTAGCCGAGCAGGGCGTTGCCATTGGGGATCGCCGCCAGATGCTGAAGGCTATCTGATAGAGCGGCCCCATGGGGCCCCAGGGGCGGGCTGTTTTGTGTCATTTCGATAAGATGGCTGACAGGCCCCGCCAGGCTGGTGGTTTCCGCCCTGGCGGGTTCAAGAACATACGTACCCCGCCCGACCTCGCCGCCGATCAGGTCCAGTTTGGCGGCTTCGCCGTAGGCGCGGCTGACCGTGCCGACGGTTACGCCAAGGCGCCAGGCCAAATCCCTGTGCGCCGGCAGCCGCGTTCCGGGCGCCAGACGGCCGGCGGCGATGTCGTCGCCGATCGCTTGCGCAATGGCCCGATACTTCGGGCCAGACCGGGATGAAATGTCAGGCTGGTAAATTGTCATGGTAACAATATTATAATTGACTCTAATTAGGGTGTCAATCATATGATCATTATCGATACAATATAGGAATGATACGATGACAATATCGCAGCACAGGGGTTTAATATAT
>JABIRL010000045.1 GCA_018667855.1 Rhodospirillaceae bacterium | reverse complement strand
TCGCGGACCGGTCAAAGACCGAGTTTTTGGCCAATATGAGCCATGAACTGCGTACGCCCCTGAATGCGATCATCGGCTTTTCCGAAATAATGCGAAATGAGTCGTATGGCCCCATGGGCGACAGTCGCTATGGCGAATACACGGGCCACATTCGCGATAGCGGATTGCATCTGTTGGATATCATCAACGACCTGTTGGAACTTTCCAGGGTAGAGGCGGGTAAATACATCCTGGAGGAAAGCGCGGTTGACGTCGAGATCACGACGGATGCCGTGGCCAAGTTGATCGGACCGACGGCCAGTGAAAACAGCATCACATTGGCCGTCGAGATCGCGGAAAACCTGCCCGCGCTGTTCGCCGATGAACGCGCCATAAAACAGATCGAGCTCAATCTGCTTTCCAATGCGGTCAAATTCACGCCGGCCGGTGGCAACGTCGTCATGCGGGTCGCGATGCTGGAAAACGGCGCGATGGAGCTGTCGGTAGCAGATACGGGCCGCGGCATACCAACCGATCAACTACCGTTGGTGATGCAACCATTCCATCAGGTCAGCGGCCCATTGACCCGGGAAACCGGTGGCACGGGCCTGGGCTTGCCGCTCTGCGCCTCTCTCGTCGCCCTGCACGGTGGCCGGATGCACGTAGACAGCGAGGTCGACAAAGGGACGTCAGTCACCATCACGTTCCCCGCGGAGCGCATACGACCCTGAGGGATTTTGATTTCATCCGCAGCTGCATAGGTCGTTCAAACTAGAGCCCGGATCCGGCACCGGCGTTTTCACGGCAGGAACCCATCGCACGTGAGCGCCTATAAATCACTTGGCGTTATGCCGTCGGCTTCCAGTTCTTGCCAATTCCAACCGACATCATAGGGCTTGTCAGCAAAATCAACGGCATCGTCCAGCATCTTGGCATAAAGATCGCCGGTCGTATGCATGGCCGAAACCACCGTATCAATTTGCCGTTCGTTTTTGATGAGGTCGGCGACATAGGTCTCCATGAGCTTATTGTGGCCCACATCAATTTCCGTATGGTCGTTGAGGAATGTCATGGCATCGTCAGGTACGCCGGCGGCCTCCAAGGCCTGCATCATGCCACCCCCCGAACTCGTCGGCATGTACTCAAGAAAGAACAGATACCCCAGATAACCAAGGTGGTTGAGATTGTAGATCTGATAGAAACCGAAACTTAAAACGCCCAAAGTCGCCGGTAGTGGATTTTCGTAAGGCACGGCGGCGGGATCGCCATCCAATGTCTTGTAGTCATTCAAAGCCAACTGATCGTGACCGATCTCCGACGACGCGTGACGGTAGAAGCGCTTTATGGCCTTGCGTTGATGACCCCGAAAATGGACTGTCGCCAGGGCCTGCAATTGGGGGTTTTCACGCGTGTGGTGAAAAATCTGACGCATGATACTGCGATACTGTTCGATCGTCAGATCACCGTTTTGAAGCTTCGCGATCGTATTGGATCCGAGAAATCGCGCCAAAACGGGCTTGAACCTTTCCTGGATCGTTGCCATGGCCTCATTTGTCATCGACGGGTCTCTCCTTCATGGGTACTGGGACAGGTACATGGGCATAGGTACATGGGCGGTTTATTGCCATCCAAATTCAACTGGAATTGTCGATCCAGTCCCCTGTGGTCTTTGCCAGACGATTGGCCAGGATTATCGACAAATTTCTGAATATTTTTGCCGCTATGGCGCTATCGGTTTCCAACAACGACCGCATAACGGCGGATGAAAACCTTAGAACACGACCGTCGCTAATGCCCCGAACCGATGCGCTTCTGGGCAGATTGCGAAGATATCCCATCTCGCCGATAACCTGCCCTCTGGAAAACAGCGCCACCACCAACTCGTTACCATCCGCCGTTTCACGGGCAACCGCCGCCTGACCGTCCAGCATCACGAAGATATCACTGGAAATTTGCCCTTCCTGAATGATCCACTCGCCTGCCTTGAACGTCTCGGAAGTGGCTATGCGGAATATGCGTGACAGTTCATCTTCGCTCAAACCATCGAATATGTAGTTTTCTCCACGCTTGGCGTGAAGCTCCCGATCCACATCCCATTGCTGCTGCGGCAGATCCTCCGCGCCGTCGATGATCTTTAGGTAGTCGTTGATTTGGCCGGTTTCGAATTCCCGAAGCGCTGTGCGTAGAGGGCTGCGAATTTTGGATAAGTGGGCAGAATCCCTAAGCATCAATTTCATTGGAGTTATGGAACCGTATTCGTCGCTTTCCACATCTTCCTTATATGTCTTGAACCCTAATTTCGCGTACAGCGGTATCAGATGGGCGTTGCAATCAAGATATGTAATTATAACGCCGTTACGCAGCTCTTCCGTGTACATCCACAGGATCAATTTCAATGCCAGGGAGGAGTTGCGTTTTTCCTCGGCAATCATAAACTTTGTTACGATACTGGTGTAATCGGGATGCATCGTGCCTTCGGCGCACATTGAGTACAAATCGGTAAATTTGCCAATATCCGTTTTCCAGGCGTGATTGACACGAACGGTACCGACCGCCCGTCCATTTTCAAAAGCACCGACCATGACACAGTTCTCGTCCAACTCATCGTAGAGCAGTCGATTCTTGTGATCCACGCCTTGCGTGCCACGATCCATTTCAGTGATATAAACATCATAGCGAAGGCGGAAAACCTTTTCCCGATCCTCGTCCGACGTCACTTCGCGTATTTCCAAGCCCACAATCCCCCCTCGTCAAACGCACAGTGGCGCCCGTCAAGAACCGACAATAATTCTGGCTATTCTTGTTTTGAATGATCCGGCGTTTAACCCAGTCAGGAAATTTTCACCTGGGCCGTTCCCGGCGTGATGACGTCGCCGTTTTCGTTCTTGATGTAAATTTCCATGTCCACAAGGCCGGCGTCCGTGTCGATGGCCGTGATAGCGCCGCCCGAGGTTAAGGTCTCGCCCAAATAGGAGGCGCGGCGGTTGGAATAGTTGAACTGAATTAAGGTGCCGCTCTCACCCATCCAGTTGACCACCACCTGGTTCAGCCAATCCCCTTGCAGGGGGCCATCAATGACCACACCGGGGTGTTTTTCCACATTCGTGGTATACGGCTCGTCATAGTGGATGCGATGGGGGTTCCAGATCGCCGCATTGTAGAGGAACAGCGATACATTGGTCGCTGTGTGGCTGCGTTCGGGTAAGGCCTCGCCCACGTTCAGATCGGAAATATTGACACCACTCATCGGAAAATCCTCGTCTGTTTTTCTTCCAGGACCAGTTCACCGGCCTCGGTTTCAACCCGCAAAATCTGCACGACAAAGATCAAGGGGCCTGATTTACCCTGTTTTTCGATCAGATCATGCAGCGAACGGGTGGCGATCAGGACGTCGCCCGGTTTCACGGGACGATGAAAAGTCATCTCGGTACCGCCCGCCATGACCCGTTTCAGGGGCAAATCAGGCAGAAAACTCTCTGCCGCGATGCCGTCAGGTCCCAAAGTATCCATGGGCACGACCGGGCGCAGGGCACCGAACATGAACATGGATGGCGCCTCGTCACCCCGCAGGTATTTTTCCTGTCGCTGCTCCGTCGCGATGGAATACTTCACGATATCCCGGCGGCTAACCTCGACGCGGATCGGTTCCGCTTCGCGCCCGATCCAGGATTTTGCTTCCGCGCTTATTAGTTCGCTCAAGACTGTTTCCTCCTCCAAACAATACCTAATCGCCGCCGCCGCCCGCAATACCGACGATGCCTTCATCATGCAGGTTTGCGATCTCTCCGTCGCTTAAACCCAGTATATCCGCTAAAATCTGGTCCGTATGCTGGCCCAGCACAGGGGCGGGTTGGACAGTTTCGCGCGGCGCGGCGCCGAAGTCCAGAGGCGAACCCGGCGTCAGGTAGGATCCGATGCCCGGCTGCTCCACATCCTGAAACACCGGATTTTCCGTGGAACAGCGCCAATCATCGGCCAGGGCTTGATTGACACTTTGATAAGGGCCCCAGGAAACGCCACCCTGGGTCAGGATTTCCGCCAAATCGGCGTAATCCATGGCCCCGCACCATGGTTCCAACAAGGCCACGATATCGTCCGTCGCCAGATAGCGGTCCCCTTCCCGCTTCAAATCCAGGCCGCGCCGCGCCTCAATTTCGGCCACGCCGTCCGCGATCCCCGCCGTCTCCACCAACGCCGGCCACTGTCGCCCGGTGATCGCGACGATCATCACCCGGCGTCCGTCGCGGGTGGCGAAATCCCGGCCAAAGGCGCCAAACAGATTATTGCCCGTCGCCTCCCGTTCCGTGCCGTTGATCTGCGCCTCGCCGATAAAACCAAGGTTTCCCAGGGTCGCGAAGGCCATATCCGTCAGGGCAAGAGAGATAAATTGCCCCTCCCCCGTCATGCGGCGATGGCGGTCGGCGGCCAATATGCCGTTCACAGCCGCCAATCCCGTGGCGATATCCCATGCCGGCAGCACGTGGTTCACCGGCGCATCGGCCCCGGACGGCCCGGTCAGATTGGGAAAACCCGCGGCCGGATTAACCGTGTAGTCCACTTCCGATGTGCCGTCCCGGTTGCCTTTGATGTTCAACATGATCAGATCGTCGCGGCCGGCTTTCAGATTTTCATATGACATCCACCCGGAGGTGGGGAAATTGGTCAAAAAGATGCCGTTATTCTCGCCGGGTGAACATATCAATTGGGTCAGCAACTCCCGTCCCCTGGGATTGCGGATATCCACGGCGAAGGATTTCTTGCCCTTGTTCAGACCGGCCCAATACAAGCTCTCGCCCGTCTCGGTCACCGGCCAGCGGTGATAGTCCAGGCCCCCGCCCAGGGGATCGAACCGGATCACTTCCGCGCCCATCTGGGCCAAGGTCATGCCGGCGCTGGGGGCGGCGATAAAAGCCGACCCTTCAATCACCCGCAGGCCGCGCAGAATGCCATTCATCGGCGTCTCCCGTATCTCATAAATTAAATTAATAAAACGATGTAATTATTTGAATTACATGTATGGATCTAAGTCCGACAGGTGATGCGCCGTCAACTCACTGGTCAGATATTCGAAGGCGTCATCAACGCTGTCCGCGCGGTAAAAAAGATCCAGGTCCTCGGCATTGATGGTGCCAAAATCCACCAGGGCCTGGAAATCCACCACCCGGTCCCAGAATTCCTTGCCGTACAGCACAATGGGCACCTTCTTGCGGATTTTTCCCGTCTGCATCAGGGTCAGGGTTTCGAACAATTCATCAAGGGTGCCGACGCCGCCGGGCATGGCAATGATGGCTTTGGCCAGATAGGCGAACCAGAATTTGCGCGTAAAGAAATAATGGAATTCGAATGCCAGGTTGCGGGTGACGTAAGGATTGGCGAATTGTTCGAACTTGAGCGAGATATTTAGTCCGATATTCAGGCCCTTGGCCTCGGATGCGCCGCGGCTGGCCGCCTCCATGATGCCGGGGCCGCCGCCGGTGCAAATCACGAATCGCCGATGCTCCCGATCCAAACTTTTCGACCAGGTGGTCAGACGATGGGCCAATTCCCGGGCCTCTTCATAATAGCGGGACATATTCATGCCTTTTTCCGCCTTGGCCAAATCGCCCCCGCCGTCTTTGGCAATTTTCAGCGCTTTTTTCGCTGCCTCCGCCGAGGGAATACGGGCCGAGCCGAACATAACGATGGTATCGCGCACCTGTTCCTGTCGAAAGCGCTCCTCCGGCTCCATATATTCGGCCAGAATGCGCAGCGGCCGGGCCTCGCGGCTGTTTAGAAAAGCTTCATCCCGATAGGCCTTTACGGGATGAAATGGTTCGTCTGGCATGGCGCTGTTCCCAATAATTTTACCGGCTGTTTACCCTAACCAGCTATAACATAACCTGTATTCGGGAGATGGATAGGCTCAGTTGTGAGAGCCATCACTGGTACAGGGTAACTTTCTCCCCAAATATTGGGTCAGAGCAGAGAGGTACCTATGTCACAACTGACCTACCAGTTAAAGGCCGCAAGACATCTGATCAGCCCGGCTGACCGGCGCGTCCTGTCGGGCGAGCTATCCCGCTATCTTGTGGTCAGTGCGGCCGCGTTGGCGGTTGATCTTGGTCTGCTTGCGCTACTGACGGCCGGCCTTGGCGCTCATTATCTGATTGCCAACCCGATCGCCTTTACCGTGGGCGCCCTGGTGGCGTATTTCGGTTCGGTCCACTGGGCCTTTCAAAACCGCAAAATGGACAACAAGGCCATGGAATTAGCAGTTTTCGTGGTCATCGGCGTCGGTGGCCTGGCGGTCAACGAAAGCGTTTTGTGGCTTGGAATAGAAGTCGCGGCCTTGTCATTGATTGTCGCCAAAATGGGCGCGGCGATAACCTCGTTCGCATTTAACTTCGTCGTCCGCAAAATCATGCTGTTTTCCACATGAGCGGCACGGAAGAGACCACCCGTACGGCCATCATCATCGGCGGCGGTCCCGCCGGGCTAACCACGGCGTTGGAGTTGTTGCGGCGCACGAATATCAAACCCATCGTCTATGAAGGTTCGGACAATGTGGGCGGCATCGCGCGCACATTTGTTCACGCGGGCAACCGCATCGATATTGGCGGCCATCGGTTCTTTTCCAAATCCGACCGGGTCATGGACTGGTGGTCGAAAATTCTGCCCCTGCAGGGCCGCACGGATGGCGAAGGCGGCCCTATCTCCTTGGGGTATCAGAATAAATCCCGCTGGCTCGACATGCCCGCCGATGGGCCGAATCCCGATCTGGTGGATGACGTCATGCTAGTACGGGCACGCAAATCGCGTATTCTGTGGGGCGGCAAGCTGTTTGATTATCCGCTGTCGCTGAATTTCCAGACACTGGGTAAACTGGGCCTGACCGCCACTATGTTGATCGGTTTCAGCTTTCTGAAAAGCCAGATCCTGCCGATCCGGCCGGAACAATCCTTGCAGGATTTCTTCATCAACCGCTTCGGCAGGCGCCTCTACAATACATTTTTCAAGGACTACACGGAAAAGGTCTGGGGCGTACCCTGTGATCAAATTTCAGCGGAATGGGGCGCCCAGCGGGTCAAGGGCCTGTCACTTTTGGGCATCGTCAAACATGCCCTGGGCACTGTTTTCCGCAAAAAAGGCGATCTGAGCCAAAAAGACGTCGAAACCTCCCTGATTGAGCAGTTTCTCTATCCCAAACACGGCCCTGGCCAAATGTGGGAGCGGGTCACCGAGATGATCCGGGAGCAGGGCGGCGAAGTCCATACCAACGCCAAGGTGACCGGGGTGCAACATGACGAGGGCCGCATCACCGGCGCCACCATGGTGAATGGCACGGCAAAACCGCGGGCGGTAAAGGGCGATTTCTACTTTTCCACCACCGATGTACGGCAGCTGATGGGCGCCATGGAGCCGTCACCACCGAAAAGCGCGGCCGAAGTCTCGGATGGTTTGATCTATCGGGACTTTATTACCGTGGGCCTGTTGTTGAAAAACCTGAAGCTGGGCGGCAACGCCACGGGCCGGGATATAGCCGAGAAAATGTCGGACAACTGGATTTACGTCCAGGAACCGGGCGTCAAGGTGGGACGGTTGCAGTTTTTCAACAATTGGAGCCCCTATCTGGTGGCCAATCCCGATCACGTCTGGATCGGCCTGGAATACTTCTGCGACGAGGGTGACGATCTGTGGGACATGGATGATGGTGCCCTGACCGCCTTCGCGATTGAGGAATTGCGGCAAATCAACGTTATCGAGCCCGACGCCGTGCTGGATCAGGTGGTAATCCGGGTGCCCAAGACATACCCTGCGTATTTCGGCAGTTACGACCGATTCGATGAAGTTCGCGCATTCACCGACGGTCTGGAGAACTTATATCTGCTAGGCCGCAACGGTATGCATCGCTACAACAACATGGATCATTCCATGCTGACCGCCATGGTCGCGGTGGATAACATCATCGCGGAGAAGACCGAAAAAGCGAATATCTGGTCCGTGAACACGGAAGCCGAATATCATGAGGAGAAGTAAGATCCTTTTCGGCTTTCTCTGATACGGACTAGATGCGCGCGACTTTTCTACTGATTATCTCAATCCTGGCCCTGCTGGCCGCCCAATGGTGGATGGCCGGACGCCATGACGGCGCCATTTTTCGTGGCGAACTGCACGATAGCGACAGCTTCATGCGTCTTGTCAGGGTGGCCAACCTGATCGACGGCCGCGACTGGTACGACCACAGCATTGCCCGCGCCAACGCCCCCCATGGTCACACCCTGCATTGGAGCCGACCCCTGGACGTTCTGTTGCTGGCCGGCGCCGCGGGCCTGGCGCCCAGCATGGGGTGGCAAGACGGTTTGCATCTGGCCGGCGTCTGGCTGTCGCCGCTATTGCATCTATTGACCCTGCTGGCCCTGTTGTGGGCCGCCCGGCCCCTGCTGCCCCCATCCGGGCTGTTGTGGCTGGGTCTGTTGTTTCCGCTGCAGCTGTTTCTGGATTTCCAGTTCGCGCCGGGACGGCCCGACCACCATGCCCTGATCCTGTTGCTGATGGTCTGTGCTCTGGGCATCCAGATCCGCGCCCTGATCGACCGCCGCACCGTCTGGGCCGCCTTATTGGTCCTGCCCCTGGGTCTGATGGTCTGGGTCAGCGTGGAGGGGCTGTTGGCCGCCGCCCTGGCCTTCGCCATTTATCTGTTCTGCTGGATCCGGCAGGGCCGGCCCTGGGCCCGGCACGGTCTCGTACTGGCGGCGGGCTTGGCCGCGATGAGCATTCTGGCGGTAGTGGCCGAACACCCATCGATCGATACATTTACGCCACATCTAGACGTTATATCAATAGTTTATATCGTTTTATTTATGTTAGTCATGAGCGCATTCGCGGTTGCGACTTTTATCCGGCCCCTCTGGCCGGGCCTGATCGCCTTCGCCGCCGTACCCGTCATCCAGCTATTGATCTTTCCAGATTTCATCGGCGGACCGCTGGCCGCACAGGACCCGAAATTCGCGGCCGCCATCTTCGCATACGCCGGCGAAACCGCGCCGGTCGGTTCGATACGGGGATTTCTATTGTACTTCGGCCCTGCCTTGCTCGCCCTGCCCCATGGTCTGTGGCGCCTGACCCAGGCCCGGGATCGGCGCCCCTGGGCCTTGATCACGTCCGGCCTGGTGCTCTATCTGCCGCTGGCGATGCTGCAGGTGCGGTGGGCGCCCTATGTGGCGCTGTTGGCACTGCCGGGCTATTGCGCGGTTTTGACGACAATCTTGGCAAAAATTGGCGGCAAAGTTGGCATGGTTCGAATTTTTGGCGCCGCGATAGGGCAAACCGCCGTGGTTTTGATCTTCGCGTTCGGCTTCCTTTTGCTCACCGCCCAGTTCCCGAATAACCAACAAGTCGGCGTGAAATGCCCCCAAAACGCCATGGCCCGCTATCTGGCGGCGCGTTTTCCACAAAAACAACGAATCCTGTCCTATATGACCATCGCCCCGGCCATTCTGTACCGCGGGCCCCACGAAGTCATCGCCACGCCCTACTTTCGCAATGCACAAGGGGGCCGGGATACGCTGAACTTTTTCCGCGCCATGGAGGTTGAAACCGCGTTCGAAATCGCTGAGCGGCGGAATATCGATCTGGTGCTGACCTGCCCCGCTGATCGCGAGAGCCGCCTCTACCGCCCCGACCGACCGCGTCCGGTCTGGCTGCAACCCGTGCCGTTGCCGCCTGAATTGGCACAATGGTACCGCCTGTACAGGGTCCTGTTATGAGCCTGCGCCGGTTAGTGCTGCTGGCCCTGATGCCGGCGCTGCTGATCATCGGCGCGCATATAATTTTGCAGTTTTTAGCCGATTGGTTCGTGCTGGACGGCCGCCTGATCGGCCCGGATGCTTATATGCGGGTGCTTCGGGTAATGGAGCTTGCCCAAGGCGGCAACTGGTACGATGCCGTCTCGGAACGCAGCAACGCGCCTTTTGGTGAAATCCTGCACTGGACCCGGCCGCTGGACGTTTTGCTGCTGCTGGGCGGATTTTTGGGCAGCGTGGTCACGGATTTTGACAGTGCCCTGTTCGTTTGGGCCGCCCTGATCAGCCCGGTTTTGCACCTCTTGACCCTTCTGGTCCTGCTGTGGGCCTGCCGGCCATTGTTTCCCAAGGGGGTCGAGACGCACGGATTGTTGCTGCTTGGTCTGTTGTTCGCGGTACAGTTTTTTATCAGCTTCCAATTCGCCATTGGACGGCCGGACCATCACGGCCTGAATACCATGCTGTTCATCTGGCAAATGGGCTTTGCCATCCGCCTCAGCCGGAGCGTATGCCCTTCCAATTTCGCCATGCTGGCGGCAATTCCCGCCACGTTCGCCCTGTGGATAAGTATCGAGGGCGGGCTGGGCACGGCCATGCTGCTGTTCGCCATGACCCTGGCCTGGATCACACAAGGTGCGCCGTTTCTGCGCCGCATGACGCGGTTTTTGAGCTTTCTTTGCCTTGGTCTGATAATGGCGTTGATCGTGGAACGGCCGCCCCACGATCTGTTGGCGCTGGAATACGACCGACTTTCTGCCGTGCATCTGGCCTTTATCGCCCTGCTAGCCCTATTTTCCCTGGCCGCCGGGAAGATCACGCGGCCGGATCACCGCCCCATCCACCGCCTGGGCCTGGCACTGGCTGCCGGCGCCGGGACCGTGACGATCATGGGTCTGTGGCTGCCCGACATCCTGCAGGGCCCTATGGCGAAGATGGCGCCCCTGGTGCAACAGGTCTGGTTCGCCAATAATGCTGAAGTCAACCCCCTTCTCAAACTCGACGACCTGCGCCGCACGGGGCCGAAGGTCCTGACCCACCTGGGCCTGGGCCTGTTCGCGGTGCCCGCCCTCCTCCATCTGATCCGCCAAAGCCGGGGTGAAATTCGCCGCAACTGGATAATTTTGGCGGTTTTCCTTGGCCTAAGCCTGGTCTTGGCATTGCGCGAGGGGCGCTGGGTTGGTTACCCCCAGGTTTTGTTCCTGCCCCCCTGCATCGCCCTGTTGTTGTACTTGTTCCAGCGCCTTGGCGGCCCCGGCCTGGGCCGCGCGGCGGTGCGGGTCAGCGCCGCGATTGTCCTGGCCACCGGCCCCTTGATCGGTGGCGGCCTGCTGCGCCAGGCGTTACCCCTCCCCAAGACCGGAAAACCATGCGAATTACATAATATATCGGCCTTTTTGAATGAAAATTACGTTAAAACGCCCCTTAAGTTGGTTAATTTTATTTATTCAGGGCCGGAACTACTGTATCGAACCCGCCACTATGTTGTCGCCACGCCTTATCACCGCAATACCGCCGGCATCATCGATACTATTCTTTTCCTACGCGACGTTGATGATCAACGCGCCAAGACCGTGGCCAAGCGGCGGGGCGTTGATCTGGTCCTGATCTGCCCCGGCGACCCCGAGGCGAAAAACTATCGCAACCGGGACGGCGCGCCGAGCTTGTACATGCGCCTGGAAGCCAGCCGGCCGCCGTCGTGGCTGAAGCAAGCCGTCCTCCCCCCTGAATTAGCCGAAAAATTCCGGCTGTTTGAGGTCAAATCCTCGGAATTTTGACGTCAGCCCGCCCCGCCCCTATGGTGGCAACATGGAGAGTGTAACCGAGACTTTGAACGGCATAGCCGAAGCCGTGAACAGCGATCAGGCGTTATTGCGGCGCGGTCGTTATGTGGATCTTGAGTTCCTGCTGGCGATTGGTGATGCGGGCTATTTTGTGGCTGTTTGCAAGGGCCGGGTCGACTCCGTCACGCCGGGACCCGCGTTGCTGCGGCCCTGGCGCTTTGCCATTCACATTGAAAGTGACGCCTGGCGCCAGTTCCGCCAACCCATGCCGCGGCCCGGCTACCACGATTTGTTCGCCATGTGTAAGCTGGGCGTGGCCCGGATCGAGGGTGATATTCACCCACTTATGGCGAATTTACGCTACTTCAAAGAGCTTCTTGCCAAGCGTTGCCAGAGCGAAATCAGCGAGGCCATCCATGGTCGCTGAACTGGA
Organism: Rhodospirillaceae bacterium; assembly: GCA_018667855.1. Taxonomy (GTDB): domain Bacteria; phylum Pseudomonadota; class Alphaproteobacteria. The sequence goes on along the minus strand of JABIRL010000045.1, from coordinate 600 downwards.
ACCGATAGTCGGCAGATACATGGCCATCGAAATCCAAGGCCGAATAAATCGTATTTATTTCGAAGAAGCCGGCCAAGGCATCCCCCTTGTGTGCCTGCACACGGCCGGCGCGGACGCGACCCAGTATCGCCATCTGCTCAATGATCCGGGTATTACCGAAAACTACCGTGTGATCGCGTTCGATTTACCCTGGCACGGCAAGAGCTTGCCGCCCGTCGGCTATCACGACGAAGAATACACCCTGACCACCGAATTGTACGTGGAAACGGTGATGGCATTCTGCGCCGGCCTTGGTTTGGAACAGCCGGTAATCATGGGCTGCTCTATGGGCGGCCGCATTGTTTTGCAATTGGCTTTCAGCCGGGCGGCGGAATTAAGCGCCGTTATCGGCTTGGAAGGCGCTGATCATCAGGAACCCTGGTACGACACCGAATGGTTGCATCGCCCGGATGTCCACGGCGGCGAGATCTCCGCCGCCCTGATCTCGGGCCTGGTGGCGCCGCAAAGCCCGGACGAGTATCGCTGGGAGACCTTATGGGGTTATCTGCAAAGCGGCCCCGGTGTCTTCAAGGGTGATTTGCATTTCTACCGCGTTGACAG
>JABIRL010000291.1 GCA_018667855.1 Rhodospirillaceae bacterium | reverse complement strand
GCCTGAACCAGAACGCCATGGGTCCGTTCCGTCGCCGCGCCCGTGACCTGATCATAACCGGCCCTCACGGCATCCTCGTCAACCAGGTTCAGCGTCAGGCCGCCGGCCTCGGTCTTGTGCAAAACATCCGGTGACTGGATCTTCAGCACTACCGGGCCGTCAATGGTGTTCGCAATGGCAACCGCTTCATCGACATTCGTTGCCAGTGCTTCTTTGGCGGCTGCAATACCGTATTCGGCAAGCAGCGGCTTAACCTCGTATTCGCAGAGCACGTCTGCCGCCGCCGCCAGCTTCGTCGCAACGGCTGCCTTGCTGCCAACACTTTCAATCCTTGGCGCTTTCAGGAAGCGCTCCCGGTGCTGGCGGTAGTTGGCCAGCTCAGCCGTGGCGCGGGCACAATTGCGCATATTGCCGTACAGCGGCATGCCGGCCTGGCTGAGGATCACGGCCGCCTCCGGATGGGGTTGGGTGTAGGAGCAAAACAGTATGGGTTTGTCCACGTCCTGGGTCAGTTGTTTCAAATCCTCCCGCTCCCGCTGCAAAACAGCCGGATTGCGGCACGAGGCCAGGACGATAATGGCGTCCAGCACGTCCGACTGCGCCGCCATGCGGGCCAGGCCGCCATAGCCGGTGCGCCGCACGGCCTGTGCCGTGGCATCCACGGGGTTTTGCGAGGTGCCGTAGGCGGGCAGATAAGCATCGATGGTGGCGCGGGTCTTGGCATCCAGTTCCGGGATTTCCAGACCGGCGGCGACGCATTGATCGGCCAGCCAGCCGCCGCCGCCGCCCGAAGCAGTGCAGATACCAACCCGGTGCCCCTTGGGCAGATTGCGGCCATGAAATGAAAAGGCGGCGGCGATATCCACCAGCTCTTCGGTATCCCGCCCTTCGATAATGCCATAGCGTTGAAAGATACCTTGATAGGCCTGATAGGAACCGGCGAGGGAGGCCGTGTGGGAGGCCGCCGCCCGTGCCCCGGCCTCGGATGTGCCGATCTTTGTCAGGATGATCGGCTTGCCGGCACGCAGGGCCTTTTCGCCGACCTGGGCCAGACGGGCGCCGTTCTTTACGTCCTCCATAAACAAAATGAAGGCGTCGGTCTTGCCCTCGTCGAGCAGATAATCAACCACGTCCAGGGTCTCGACACAGGCCTCGTTGCCGGTGGTAATGATGTAATTGAAGGGTAACTCCTTGGGCCGGCCATGGTCGTAGAAGGCGAAACCCATGCCGCCCGATTGGGCGATGGCCGTGATGTGACCATCCGTGCGCCAGGGCGGCAGCAAGGGCAATTCGGTCTTGTCCACGGCCGGGCTGAAGGTGGGGCACAGGGCGGCGGCGCTGTTGGCAAAGCCTTCCGAATTGGGGCCCATGACGGCCATGTCATAGCGTTCGGCGATGGCACGGATTTCATCCTGTACGGCGACGCCTTCGTCCCCGCCTTCCTCGGCGAAGCCGGAAGTCAGGATCTGCGCCGCGCGGACGCCAAGTTCGCCGCACCGGGCCAGGGTATCGGGGATGAATTTCGCCGGGATGATCAGGATCGCCAGGTCGACCTTTTCCGGCACGTCGTCGATGCTCTTGTAACAGCGCCGGCCCAGAATTTCGTCATGGCTGCGGGAGATGGGATAGATGGTGCCCTTGTAGTCATGGCTGCTCACCACTTCCATCAGGCGCCCGCGCAGAATGGTCGGGTCGGGCGAGGCGGAGATGACGGCAACAACGTTCGGCCACAACAGGGCAGACAGATCAGGCATGGTGGGTATAGGTCCTAACGCAATCCCAGTCCGCGGGCGACGATGCCGCGCAGAATTTCGGTGGTGCCGCCCTGAATGGTCAGCTTCGGTGCGATGGTGATGTTCTGGGCCAGGATTTCCTCGAACTGAACCCGGTTGCCGGGATCGCGGTCGACGAAAGCCGCCAGGTCACGTGCGACAGCGGGCAATGCCTGCTCCCACACCGTGCCCAGATCCTTGACTACGGAGGCTTCCAGCACCGGCTCCTTGCCGCCATGCAACATGCCCGCGACGGAAATCGACATGCGCCGCAGGGTATGCAGCTGGGCCACCAGGCGGCCCAGGCCCTCGGCCTCGCGCACATCCGGGCTTTGGCCGATAAAATCGATCAGTTCGAACAGCACCTGAATGGTTTCCAGAAAGCGCTCCGAACCACTGCGCTCGTACGCCAATTCCGAAGTTGCCTGTTTCCAGGCCATGTCCGCCTCGCCCAAAAGATTGTCATGGGGCAGTAGGGCGTCATCGAAGGTCACTTCGTTGAACTCATAATTGTTGTTCGGATGCAGCACCGGCCGGCAGGTGATGCCCGGTGTCTTCATGTCGACCAGGAATTGGGACAATCCATGACGCCGGTTATCTTCGGTCGAGGCGGAGG
>JABIRL010000163.1 GCA_018667855.1 Rhodospirillaceae bacterium | reverse complement strand
GACCGGGAAATCGGCGTCGGCTCCGGCTTCAACGATATCGAGATTGGCGCCCGGCTTAGCTATGATGTCATCGACCGGACGTTCTCGCCCTATGTTGGATTGGTCTACGAACGCAAGTTTGGCCAAACAGCGGATTTCGCCGAAGACGAGGGCGAAGACGGAGAGGGCTGGCGCCTCGCCGTCGGTGCAAAAATCATGTTTTAGGTCCGGTCTGGAAATTCGCCGCGAAAACACCCAGATATCAGGTTGCTTCAAGCCCGTTCGCCGGGTTATGGGTGTGCAATCAGTTTGAAGCCAAAAGTTAGAAATTATCTGTGGAGCGCCGTAGCCATGACGACCTTTGACAAGCGTGGAAAATCATTCGAGGCGAAATACGCCCACGATCAGGAAACCCTGTTCAAGATCGGCGCCCGGCGCAACAAACTGCTGGGTCAGTGGATGGCCGGAGAACTGGGCCTGGACGGCGCCGATGCCGAAGCCTACGCCAAGGCGGTCATCATATCGGACTTCGAGAAACCCGGCGACGAGGATGTATTCGAAAAAGTCTGGGCCGATGTTCAGAGCAAGGGTCTCAGCCTGAGCGAGGACCAAGTCCGCAAACAAATGAAGGACCTGTTGGAAACCGCCCGCGATCAGGTCACATCTGAAAGCTAGCCGAACACTCGGGCGAAAATCGTATCCACGTGCTTCGTGTGATAGCCAAGATCGAACATGGCTTCCAATTCCGGGTCGGTCAGGGCGGCCGTGACCTCAGCATCCGCTTTTAGCAACGTTAGGAATTCGCCTTCGCCGCGCCAGACCGGCATGGCGTTACGTTGCACATATTCATAGGCGTCTTCACGGCTGACGCCGGCCTGGGTCAGGGCCAGCAGCACCCGGCCCGAAAACACCAAACCGCCCAGGCGTTCCAGGTTGGTTTTCATGTTTTCCGGATAGACCGTCAGTTTGTCGATCACGCCGGTCAGGCGGTTCAAGGCAAAATCCAGCGTTACCGTGGCATCCGGCGCGATGCCCCGTTCCACGGAGGAATGGGAGATATCCCGCTCGTGCCACAGAGCGACGTTCTCCAATGCCGGCATGGCGGCGCTGCGTATCAGGCGGGCCAGGCCGGTTAGATTTTCGGTCAGCACCGGATTGCGTTTGTGCGGCATGGCGGAGGAGCCCTTTTGCCCTTCCGCAAAATATTCCTCGGCCTCCAGAACTTCCGAACGTTGCAGGTGGCGAATTTCCGTCGCCAGGCGTTCGATGGAGGAGGCAACTACCGCCAAGACCGAGAAGTACATGGCATGGCGGTCCCGGGGGATAACCTGGGTCGAGACCGGTTCGATCTCCAACCCCAAGGCCTTTGCCACATGTTCTTCGACCGCCGGGTCGATATTGGCGAAGGTGCCGACCGCCCCTGATATGGCGCAGGTCGCGATTTCCGCGCGGGCCGCCTGCAGCCGGGTCTTGCAGCGGTCAAACTCCGCATAGGCCTGGGCAAGCTTCAGGCCAAAGGTGGTCGGTTCGGCATGAATGGCGTGGCTGCGACCGATGCAGATATCATTTTTGTGTTCCAGGGCGCGGCGGTGCAGGACTTCCAAAAGGCGATCCATGTCCGCCAGCAAAATGTCCGTGGCGCGCACCAGTTGTACATTGAAGCAGGTGTCCAGCACGTCCGAGGAGGTCATACCCTGATGTACGAAGCGCGCGGCGGGGCCTATGTGCTCGGCCAGATTGGTCAGGAAGGCGATGACATCATGGTGGATCTCGCGCTCGATCGCATCAATGCGGGCGACCTCGAATGCGCCCTTTTCCCAGACCTCTTTCGCGGCCTCCTTGGGAATTACGCCCAACTCGGCCTGGGCATCGCAGGCATGTGCCTCGATCTCGAACCAGATTTGAAATTTGCTTTCGGGTGACCAGATTGCGGCCATTTCGGGGCGCGAATAGCGCGGGATCATGTGTTGGATCCTAGACTTGTTGCTTGGATGGACTTCATACACCCGATAGGCTGGCCGGGGAAGCCGCCAGGGGCCATAATTCGCAGCAAAAGGCGTGAAAGGATATTGCTATGGGCACGGAACTGCTTGGGGACCTGCAACAAGGGATGCCGCTGGTCATGGAACCGTTGGATCTCACCCGGATCGGCGCCGAGCGGGGCGGTTCTGAACGGGGAGGGGCCGGGTTATTGATTGTCGATATCGTCAACGGTTTCGCCACCGTTGGCGCCGGCAATCTGGCGCCGCCCGTTGCCAACCCCCAGGTTAGCCGCATGGTCGCAGAGGCCGACCGCCTGGCCAGATCCTTCGCGGCCCGGGGCTGGCCCATATTTGCGCTTCAGGACTGCCACGTGCCGGGTAAGGCCGAGCCGCCCTATCCGCCCCATTGCGAAGCAGGCACGGGCGAGGAGAACCTGGTGCCCGAGTTGCAATGGCTGGAGGATGAGCCGCACGCTACGCTGTTGCGCAAGGATTGCATCAACGGCTTCATCGGCGCCTTCCAATCCGACGGCTCGAACGCCTTGCTGGATTGGTTGAACCACCATGCCATCACCGACGTTCTGGCGGTGGGTATCTGTACCGATATCTGTGTCATGGACACGGTATTGACCCTGCTGTCGGCCCGCAATCACGGCATGGCGGAAAGCCTGCGGGACATTCATGTCTATGACCAGGGTTGCGCCACGTATGATCTGCCCCGAGATGTGGCGGAAGAGCTGGACCTGGGAGCGGGCGCGGCCCATCCGCAGGACGCAACCCACCACATGGGATTGTATTTCATGGCCGCGCGCGGCGCTCATCTCGTGGATGGGGTGGAGACTTAGCCGCCCTGCAATTTATTCATGGCCCGGCGCATGGCGCGGCCGGCGGCCTTGGCCGGATCTTCGTCGGTCGCGATCTGTTTCACTTCCTTGGCGACGCCGCGCGCGGCGCGGGCCGCTTGATCGCGTGCAACCGGATCGGAAGCGATTTTCTTAGCAGCGAGACGCACGATATGTCGAAGTAGAAATGCCATGATCTCAATATAACAAATCGGCCCTGCTAGGGCTAGGTAAGGCATCGGTTGACGGATGGCGGAGCTCTGCCGATAGTGCCTGCATTCTTCGTTATGCCGTATAGGTTTGTTGTTCATGCCAAAAATTGTCTCGCAGATAGATCCCAATGACCCTGGTTTCCAGGAAAATCGCGCCGATATGCTGGCCCAGATCGAAGGTCTGCGGGACTTGGAGGGAAAAATTCGAGCCCGATCGGAAAAAAGCCGGGCCCGATTCGTGGGACGGGGCCAATTGCTGCCCCGCGACCGCCTGGAGTTATTGCTGGATCGCGGCGCGCCGTGGCTGGAGCTGTCGACGACGGCGGGTTTCAAGACCTATGACGACGACGGAGAGGAAAATATCTCCGGCGCCCGTCTGATCACCGGCATTGGCGTTGTTTCGGGCGTGCGCTGTGTGGTGATCGTGGACGACAGCGGCATTTTGGCGGGCGCCCTGCATACCCATGGCGTGGACAAGATGAACCGGGCCTTCGACCTGGCTTTGGAAAACAAGATGCCGGCCATCCATCTGGTGCAATCGGCGGGCGCCGATTTGTTGGACTATGTGCCGGCGACATGGGTGCGGGCAGGGGGGATGTTCTACAAGCAGGCCCAGTTGTCAGCAGCGGGGTGCCCGGTCATCTCGGTTGTGCACGGTTCTTCCACGGCCGGTGGCGCCTATATGCCGGGGATGTCGGATTACGTCGTCATGGTGCGTAATCAGGCCATGGCTTTTCTGGCCGGCCCGCCCCTGGTTCGCGCCGCCACGGGAGAGGTGGCGGAGGCTGAGGATCTGGGCGGCACCAATATGCATGCCAGCATCTCGGGCCTGACGGAATATGTCGCAGAGGATGATCCGGAAGCTCTGAATATCTGCCGCGACATCGTCTCGCGCCTCAACTGGGCCGCGCGCCTGACGCCGGGGTTGGCACGAAGTTGGGATGAACCGGCCTACGACATCGATGAACTGGCCGGCATCGTGCCGGTGGAATATCAAAAGCCCTATGATATCCGCGAGGTTATCGCCCGTCTGGTCGATGGCTCGGATTTTCTGGAATTCAAAGCGGAATACGATACCCAGACCATCTGCGGTCAGGCCTCGATCATGGGCTTTCCCTGCGGCCTGATCGGCAACAATGGACCCATTACGCCCAACGGCGCCACCAAGGCGACGCAGTTCATGCAGCTTTGCGATCAGTCCAACACGCCGCTGATTTACCTCATGAACACTACCGGCTTTATTGTCGGCAGGGAGGCCGAGGAGGCGGGCATGATCAAGCATGGCGCCAAGATGATCCAGGCCGTCTCCAACGTCTCGGTGCCGCGCCTGACCTTGATGATCGGTGCTTCCTTTGGGGCGGGCGCCTATGCCATGTCGGGCTGGTCCTACGAACCTAGATTTCTACTCGGCTGGCCGAACATTTCCGCCGGCGTCATGGGCGCCAAACAGGCTGCTCTTGTCATGCGTATCGTCCACGAGACCAAGGCAAAACGGCAGGGCACGCCCCTGGATCAGGCGGAACTGGATGAGTTGGAGGCCAAGG
>JABIRL010000340.1 GCA_018667855.1 Rhodospirillaceae bacterium | reverse complement strand
TCAGTTTTTTGCGAATTAATTTATGGTAATCACGACCCAATGCGTAGCGAGCAACATAAGCTTTGCCGCTATTTTTGGGGATATCGTCTTTGGTGTGCGCTTGGTAGAGGTAGTCGCAGCGTACGGAGAGGATTCTCAAGGTGTTAGGCAGTAGTTTTTCCGGGTGGGCTCTTTTGTCTAAATTTCGGGTCATGTAGTCCATTTGGCCGTGAAAGCCTTTCAGGCGGCCGAAACTCTCCGCCGTTCCCGCGCTTGCTGATTTTTGCTCCACAATAGTCAGGCCATCTTCGCCCCGTTGTACCATTGGCAGGGGGGCAAAGGGCGCCAAGGTCTCGGCCAGGACCACCGGGCCGCTGCCGGGACCGCCGCCGCCATGGGGGGTGGAGAAGGTCTTGTGCAAATTCAGATGCATACAGTCGATGCCCAGATCGCCTGGCCGTACCTTACCCATGATGGCGTTGAAATTGGCGCCGTCGCAGTAGAAGTAGGCGCCGGCGTCATGCACGGCCTCGGCGATCTCAATGATCTGACTTTCAAACAGACCGCAGGTGTTGGGATTGGTCAACATGATGGCCGCCACGTGGGGCCCCAGTTTCTCTTTCAATGCAGCCAGGTCAACACGGCCGCCCGCATCCGCCGGGATCTGTTCCACGCGGTAGCCGCAGATCGCGGCCGTGGCGGGGTTGGTACCATGGGCCGAGGTCGGCACCAGGACAACTTCCCGCGGGTCGCCCTTGGCTTCCAGGGCGGCACGGATGCACATCAGGCCGCACAGCTCGCCATGGGCACCGGCGGCGGGTGACATGGCAATGGCCGACATACCGGTCAGGGTCAGCAGCCAGTCCGATAGGGTGTCCACGAGTTCCAGCGCGCCTTGTACGGTCTGTTCCGGCTGCAGGGGATGCAAATCAGCAAAACCCGGCAGACGGGCCAGTTTTTCGTTCAGGCGCGGATTGTGTTTCATGGTGCAGGAACCCAGCGGATACAGCCCCGCATCAATGGCGAAATTGTTCCGTGACAGGCGCACGAAATGGCGCACCACCTGGGGTTCGGACAGACCGGGCAATCCAATGGGGGCCTGACGTTCCAGCCCGCCCAAGCGGTTTTCCACGTCGGGTGGCGCGGGCAGGTCGACGCCGCAGCGGCCGGGGCCATCCAGCTCAAAAATTAACGGCTCCGCCAGATCCAGGCCCCGATGGCCGCTGCTGGTCTGAAATGCGTTTGGGTCCGCCATTACAGCACCTCCCGCAGTGCATTTATCAGGGCGGCGACATCATCGTCCGTATTGGTCTCGGTCGTGGCGACAAGCAGTAGATCCGCCATCGTGGGATCGCCCGGGTATAATCGGCTGACCGGCACCCCGGCCAGAATACCCCGGCCCACCAGTTCCTCGACCACCGCCGCTGCATCCCGGGACAGGCGCAGGGTGAATTCGTTGAAGAAGCTATCGTTTAGCACCTCGACCCCATCCAAGTCCGCCAGGGCCGCCGCCAGATCGACGGCGCGGCCATGATTGATCTGGGCCAGCTGGCGCAGGCCAACTTCTCCCAACAGGGACAAATGGATGCAAAATGCCAGGCAGCACAGGCCGGAATTGGTGCAGATGTTGGACGTCGCCTTTTCCCGGCGAATATGTTGCTCCCGCGTGGACAGGGTCAGCACATAGCCGCGGCGGCCGGCCTCGTCCACGGTCTCGCCGCACAGACGGCCCGGCATCTGACGGACATATTTTTGCCGCGTCGCGAACAGGCCCAGATAAGGCCCGCCGAAATTAAGGGCGTTACCAAGTGACTGCCCCTCGCCAACCACGATATCGGCGCCCATTTCGCCGGGCGAGGTTACCGCGCCCAGGGACAGCACCTCCGTCACCACGGCGACAACCAGTGCGCCCCTGGCATGCGCTGCTTCCGACAGGGAGCGAAGATCATGCAGACGGCCGAACAAATCCGGTGTCTGGACCACGACACAGGCCGTATCCTCGTCGATCAGGGCAACAAGGTCTTCCGCCCTTTCCGGGTTGGCGGGGCGGGCATCGACCGCGAAATCTATGAACTGCGTCACCGTTTCCACTGCGTCGCGGTAATGGGGATGCAGGCCGCCGCATAATACGGCTTTGTTCCGCTTGGTCACCCGATGCGCCATCAAGACCGCTTCGGCGCAGGCCGAGGCGCCGTCATACATGGAGGCGTTGGCCACATCCATGCCTGTCAGCAGGGCCACCTGGGTCTGAAACTCGAACAGATAATGCAAGGTGCCCTGGCTCACCTCCGGTTGATAGGGTGTATAGGCGGTCAGGAACTCCGAGCGTTGGATCAAATGATCCACCGCCGCCGGGATGTGATGGCGATAGGCCCCGGCGCCCAGGAAAGATGCCGCCGCGCCAGACGCCAGATTACGCCCCGCCATGGCTGTCAGGCTTTGTTCGACCGACATTTCGCCAGCATGGCCGGGCAGATCCATGACCTCCCGCAGCAGGGCGGATCCGGGCACGTCGACAAACAGCTCATCAATATCCGCCACGCCGATGGCGGCCAGCATGGCCTGACGGTCGGCGGCGGTATGGGGCAGATAACGCATCAACTCTTCCCCGCGACCAGGGCCGCATAGGCCTCCGCGTCCATCATGCTTTCCAACTCGGCCGGATCGCTGAGGCGGATCTTGAAGAACCAGCCTTCGCCCATGGCGTCGGCATTGACCTTGGCCGGATCGTCGGCCAGTTCATCGTTGCTTTCCGTGACTTCGCCACTGATCGGGGCGTAAAGCTCGGACGCTGCCTTGACCGATTCAACCACCGCGATCTCGTCATTTTGGGCCACGGTACGGCCCGCCTCGGGCAGCTCCACATAGACAATGTCGCCCAGCTGTTCCTGGGCGAATTCGGTGATACCGCACGTACCGATATCGCCCTCGACCGACAGCCATTCGTGCTCTTCGGTATAATAAATCGCGCTCATGATTTTTCTCTCCTTCAGCGATAATCTTTGTCGATGGCTTAGCCGCGGAAATATCCGGCCGGCACGAACGGCATCTTTGCCACCCGCGCCGGCAGATTCTTGCCGCGGACCATCAAGCCCAATTGTGTGTCTATCTTTGCCTGTTCGGCAGTGACGTAGCCCATGGCAACGGGGCCGCCCAAGGTGGGGCCGAAGCCGCCCGAGCTTATGGCGCCGATCACCGCGCCATTTTCGTCAACAACCTCCGTGCCCTCGCGGGCCGGCGCGCGGCCTTCGGGCAGGATACCCACGCGTTTGCGTTCGGGGCCGTCACGCAACTGGGCCTGGATAATGTCGGCGCCCGGAAAGCCGCCCTCGGCGCGGCGGCGCTTTTGTATGGACCAGGTCAGGCCGGCCTCGATCGGCGTGGTCGCCGTGTCAATATCGTGGCCGTGCAAGCACAGACCCGCCTCCAATCGCAGGGAATCCCGGGCGCCGAGGCCAATTGCCTCGACCGACCGTTCCGCCAGCAGCAACCGCGCCACGTCTTCGGCCTGGGTGCCGGGGAGGGAGATTTCGAAGCCATCCTCGCCGGTATATCCGGCGCGGGAGACATGGCAATCCACGCCGGCGATCCGCACGGACGCGGCCGTCATGAAAACGAGTTTTTCCGACCCTGGCGCCAACCGCGTCATGACCGCCGCCGCGCCTGGGCCCTGCAGGGCCAGCAAGGCGTCCTCGGTACGATGTTCGATTTCGATTCCGGCGGGCAGGGCGGCCCGCATATGGGCTAGGTCACCGTCCTTGTTGGCGCCGTTGACCACCAGGAACAAATAATCGCCCCCATTGGTGACGATCAGATCATCGATGATGCCGCCGCTGTCATTGGTCAACTGGCTATAGCGCATGGCGCCCGGCGTCAGGTTTTCAATGTCCGCCGGCAACAGCGTTTCAAGCGCCTTCGCCCGATCGTCGCCATGAAGGCGCACCTGGCCCATGTGGGAGACATCGAACAGGCCGGCGGCGGCGCGGGTATGTTTATGTTCACCCAGCACACCAAGGGGAAAACTGACCGCCATTTCATAGCCCGCGAAGGGCACCATTCTGCCGCCCAATGACACTTGCAGACCATGCAAGGCCGTCATTTTTAACGTTTCTTCAGAATGCGGATTGTTCATCCGATCCTCCAACAGAATTCAGCGCAGCGTCCATCATGGTCGCCGCCGCCCCCATTCTGTCGTCGGACCTGAGAGAGTTCGCCCCACCGATATTCGCGACAAAAATCGCAATGATATCAGCGAAACCTCGCCCCTTCGGTGCAGCGCGGGTTCCGCGGCAGGGTTACTCCAACCTTGCCGCATGCGTGGTCGCGCCAGCTTTCCAGAGTGACATCTCCCCGCGGTCCATGGGCCTGAGAGTTTGCGGGGTGCTTGCTCCTTCGGCGCCGGCTAAAACCTAACCGGGCTCTCCCGCGGGGTTCATCTGTCTGGCCGCCCCGACCGGCACCACATACCAAATCAAGGCGTTGCATGAATGATAGGCAGGCGGGGCGGGGAGTCAACGGTGCAATGGGGATGGCACTGAATACCGCCGTTTGCGCCAGTCTTTTAATGACGCGTTATTCCCGCCGTCCGCGATTCTGCTGTAATTGCTGTTCGGTCAGCTGCAACCCGACAATGATTTCGTAGTCGGTGCCGATTTCATCTTTTTTCAGGAAGACGATCTGTTCAATCTCCTCGCGAATACCGGCCCGGCGCCGGCCGTCACGGAATTCAACCTCGCTGGCAAAGGTCTTCTTGGCGATGATTTCCTGGCTGGCATCGATGATGGCGACGAAGAACGGCACTTGTGCGTTGGCGCCACCGGAAGCCGGACCCCTTTGCGCGACAATATCGATCGTCGCCTCTACCCGGACCCGGTTGTCCAGGTATTTGCAGCTCCAATTAACATCAAGCACCTTGGCTTCGTAAACCACGTCGGTCAGGTCCCGGCCGGGTCCATCCCGGTAGCGGGTCATTTTTGCGGCATCACCCAGCAGCGAGACCCGAGGGCAGACCTTGACCTCGCCGGGACCGAAAATGCCACAGGCGGCCAATAACAGGGCCGCGCTGACAATCGCCGCGGTCGCCTTGCCAGTCGTCTTTCCAACTGCTGTCATGTTTATCATGCTAAATCGCCATTCACACGCACTTCGATTTGTACCAGAGCGCATTCAGAGTATACAGGGCCATTCAAGGTTATTTTGGATGATATGAGCAAACGAGCAATCACAATTCTGTTGGCGGCCCCCCGGGGGTTTTGCGCCGGGGTGGACCGGGCCATTCAAATCGTCGAATTGGCTCTGGAGCGCTATGGCCGGCCCATCTATGTGCGCCATGAAATTGTCCACAATCGCTATGTGGTTGAGGGGCTGGAGCGGCGCGGCGCCGTTTTCGTCGATGAACTGGATCAGGTGCCCGACGGCGGCCGGGTTATATTCTCCGCTCACGGCGTGGCCAAATCGGTGCCCGAGGATGCCCGCCGCCGGGGCCTTGAATTCCTTGACGCGACCTGCCCCCTGGTCACGAAAGTGCATCGCGAGGCGGAGAAACACCACGCCAAGGGCCGCCACGTGGTGATGCTGGGCCATGCCGGGCATCCGGAGGCCGTCGGCACCATGGGGCAATTGCCGGACGGTCAGATAACCCTGCTGCAATCGGCGGCGGAGGCGGCGACGTTCGAGCCGCCAGAGAATACCCAAATCGCCTATATCACCCAGACCACATTGTCGGTGGATGACACGGCGGCGGCGGTCGATACGCTGTCGAAACGATTTTCCGATCTGGCCGGCCCGCGCAAGGGTGATATTTGCTATGCCACCACCAACCGTCAGGCGGCGGTAAAGGCCATCGCGCCCCGTTGTGATGGTCTGTTCGTTATCGGCGCGCCGAATTCGTCCAATTCACGGCGTCTTGTGGAAGTGGCGGAAAGTTCCGGCTGCGCCTACAGCCGGCTGATCCAGCGGGCCGGGGATATCGTCTGGAAGGATTTAGGGAATTGCGACTGCATCGGCATTTCCGCCGGTGCCTCGGCCCCAGAAATTCTGGTCCGTGAGGTGCTGGATGCCTTCCGCGAGCATTATGATGTCCGGGTGGAGGAGATCACCACGGCACGCGAAGACATGGAATTCAAACTGCCGGCGGAGCTGCGCTCCTGACGGGGCGGGTTGGTCATGGCAGTCTATACCGAAATTGGCGATGACGAGCTGCGTGACTTCGTGGCGCAGTACGATATCGGCGCCGTCACGGGCCTGAAGGGTATCGCCGAGGGTGTGGAGAACACCAATTATCTGCTGCAGACCGATCGGGGCAGCTATATTCTGACGATCTATGAAAAACGTGTTGATCCAAAAGACTTGCCGTTTTTCCTTGGCCTGCTGGATCATCTCTCGACCCGGGGCGTGCCCTGTCCGTCGACCATCCATGGCCGGGATGGCAAGGCCTTGCGCCAAATTGCCGGCAAGCCGGCGGCGGTTCAGACCTTTCTGCAGGGCATCTGGCCGAAGCGGCCCACCGCCGTGCATTGTGGCGAGGTGGGCGCCGCACTGGCGCGGATGCATCTGGCCGGCCGGGACTATCCCAATACCCGGCCCAATGCCCTGTCCATCGATGGCTGGGCGGTTTTGGTGGATGCCACGGCGGCGCGGGCCGATCATGTCGCCGCCGGTCTGGGCGCGGAAATCGCCCGGGAGTTCGAATATCTGTCGGAACATTGGCCCGCCGACCTGCCGGTGGGCGTCATCCATGCCGATCTGTTCCCCGACAATGTGTTTTTCATGGATGACAAGCTGACCGGGCTGATCGATTTCTATTTCGCCTGTACGGACGCTTTGGCCTATGACCTGGCGATCTGCCTGAACGCCTGGTGTTTCGAACGCAGCACGGAATTCAACATCACCAAGGCGCGGCGTCTGCTCTCGGCCTATCGCCAGGTCCGCCCCGTCGGCGACGACGAATTGGCCGCGCTGCCCCTGCTGGCCCGCGGCTCCGCCTTGCGGTTTTTGCTGACCCGTCTGTATGACTGGCTGAACCAGGTGGACGGCGCCATGGTCAAGCCCAAGGACCCCATGGAGTACCTGCACAAGATGCGCTTCCACCGCCGTATCGACGGCCCCGGCGCCTATGGCCTGGAATAATCACCGTGGATGAAGTCACGATCTATACGGACGGCGCCTGCTCCGGCAATCCCGGACCGGGCGGTTGGGGCGCCCTGATGCTGTTCGGCGAACACGAGCGGGAACTAAAAGGCGGCGAGCCCCAGACCACCAACAACCGCATGGAATTGCTGGCCGCGATCGAGGCCCTGGAGGCCCTGAAACGCCCCTGCAAGGTCAACCTGCACACCGACAGCACCTACCTGCGCGACGGTATCACCAAATGGATCCACAACTGGAAGCGTAACAACTGGCGCACATCCGCCAAGAAACCGGTCAAGAACGTGGACCTATGGCAGCGCCTGGAAGAGGCCATCGAACGCCACGATATCGACTGGCACTGGGTCAAGGGCCACGCCGGCGACCCCGGCAACGAAGCCGCCG
Source organism: Rhodospirillaceae bacterium (assembly GCA_018667855.1). GTDB lineage: Bacteria > Pseudomonadota > Alphaproteobacteria. The sequence continues at coordinate 14,693 of JABIRL010000340.1, read as the reverse complement.
ACGCCCTGGCCCGCCAGGGGCTGGATGCCTACGGGCGTCTCTGAAACCTTCAATCACGATCCGCCAAGATCCTTATTCGTGGCGAAAGACTTTCTTCGCCTGTTCGCGGTGCTTCAGTGATTCTTTTTCATGGGCGATCATTCGCTGCAAATCATCCGAATTCCTCTCGGCCTCCGGATGATGCAAGGCTTGGGTCGCCTTTTTCCGCATCTCGTCGCGCTGTTTTTGTTTCCGGAATTTCACAATTTCGTCGGTCATCGCGATGCACCCCCGAGAAATGGCTGATGAGGGCGCAATGATGCCGCATCTGTATGATCGGAACATTGCGTTAGATCAAAGTACCAAACGTATTCTGTTCACACGAAGACACGAAAATTCCCGCTCGGCTTCGGGGTTCCCGGAATATTCCGCCTGGAACTGGCTCGGTTCAGATTCCGGCGCAAATTTGTCGTGGCGGTCAGTCATAACGGGAAAATTGAGGCAAATTATCGCTAATTTCGTAATAGTCGCCTTTTTTGGAGACAAAGATATGCTTGTCGATGGTCAGCCCTGTCGGTTCGTTCAGACTGCCAACGCAGATATAGATTTCTTCGCCTCCGTCATCCCAAAACAGCGATGAACCACATTCCTTGCAAAAGCCCCGCTCGGCAACCTCGGAGGACCGGTACCATTTTAAGCCGCGATCTTCAGTCAATTTGAAATCCTTCCGCATAAGATGTGTGGATGCGGATTGATGGCCGCTTTGCTTGCGGCATTGCCCACAATGGCATACATGCGGCGCACTCAAAGGGCCAACCAACTGATAGCGAACGGCGCCGCATAAGCATCCGCCAGAAATTTTTTCCATTTGAAATTCCTATTCACAATTCAAACGTACCAATTCATCGACCTTGCCAGAAAGACCCGGTGGCGCGATACCCTCATTCCTGCGGAAAAACTGTTGCGCGCCCGCTATTTTGCGCCTGACGGTAACAAAAAACCCCGCTCGACGGCGGGGTCTTCCAGAACGATGTTGGTAATGAAATCAGTTCAGATGGCGGCCCAGATCGGCCGTGGCGCTGTCGATCAGGGCGTCGGCGCGCTCGCCCTGAACTTGTTGGGCGACCACGGCAGTAGCGGCACCTATGGCGATTTCGATGGCCGCTTCGCGGACTTCTTTTTCGGCCTGGGCTTCGGCCAGGGCGATCTTGTCCAGGGCGCCCTGCTGGCGGCGGGCAATGGCCTCGTCCAGCTTGGCGGCCGCATTGGCGGCCTCGCGCAGGGCTTCCTCGCGGGCATGGGCGATAATTTCCTCGGCCTCGGCCAAGGCATCACGCTGCTTGCGTTCGTAGGTGGCCAGCAAGGCCTGGGCTTCCTCGCGCAGCTGGCGGGCCTGGTCCAGATCATCGGCGATTTTCTTCGATCGATCATCCAAGGCGCCGGTCAACATGGCCGGTACCTTGAAATAGAACAGAATGCCGACAAAAATCAGAAAGGCCGCGCCGACCCAGAATGTGGCGTCCATGATCAGCTCCTGCCCGCGTTGTCTTGAATGGCGGCATCGACGGCCTGTTCCACGTCCCCTGCGGCCACTTCGGCACCCAGCAGACGTTCGGCCGCCGCCTGGGCCAGTTCCGTGGCCACGCCGCGCAGTTCCGCCAGGGCTTCCGTCTTGGCCGCGTCAATCCGGGCGGCGGCGGCGGCGGCTTCCGCTGCCAGTGCCTCCGCGATCTCCGCATTGCGCTTGTCGGCGGCGGCGGTGGCTTCAAGGCCGGCCTGGGCGATGGTCGCCTGGGCATCACCACGGGCCTTCGCCAGGGCCGCTTCATATTCGGCGATCACGGTTTCGGCTTGGCTCTTTAGCTGCGCGGCCTGGTCCAGATCATCGGCAATCCTGCCGTGCCGGGTTTCCAGGACGTCGGCGACGCGCGGCAATGCCACGCGGGCCATTAACAGATAAAGCGCAATAAAGGAAATCACCAGCCACACCATTTGTGGCGCGAAATCCTCCATCCAAAATTGAGGCATGGGTTCGCTCCGTTCTAGCTTCCACCTTGGACCGAATGTCCGAGGTTATTCAATCGCTGGGCAATGCCCAGCGACCGATTAGAAGACGAACAGGATGATCAGCGCGACAACAAGCGCGAACAGGGCGATGGCCTCGGTCAGGGCAAAGCCCAAAATGACCCGGCCAAACACGGCCTGGGCCGCGCCTGGGTTGCGCATGGCGCCCGCGACGTAGTTGCCGAAAATCAGGCCAATGCCGATGCCGGCACCGCCCATGGCAATGGCCGCAAGACCGGCGCCGATCAGCTTCGCTGCTGCTGGTTCCATGATGAATATTCCTATCTTAGCTGGTTGGAAATTGAAGTTGATTTGCGTAGTTTTTCAAGCCGCGCTTCGCTTAATGCTCCAGATGAATGGCATCATTGAGGTAAAGGCAGGTCAAAATTGTGAAGACGTAAGCCTGTAGCACGGCGATGGCGACTTCCAGGCCGGTCAGGGCGACAATCAGGGCAAAGGGCAGCACGCCAAAAACGCCCATCTGCACAACAAACCCGCCAAACACCTTCAACATGGTGTGGCCAGCGGTCATGTTGGCGAACAGGCGGACCGAATGGCTGATAGGCCGCATGAAATAGGACAGAACCTCGATCGGGACGACCAGAAACAACATTACCAGAGGCACGCCTTTCGGCACGAAGAACGACAGAAATTGCGTGCCGTGCCGTGTGATGCCAATGAAAGTGGTCAACACGAACACCGAAAGGGCCAGGGTAATGGTCACTGCGATGTGGGAGGTCACGGTATAGCTGTAAGGCAGCATGCCCAGCAGATTGCACATGACGATGAAGCTGAACAGTGAGAACACGAAGGGGAAATATTTCCGCCCTTCCGAGCCGATCGTCTCCTTGATCATGTCGGCGATGAATTCGTACCAAAGTTCCGCCACGGACTGCCAGCGGCCCGGCACCATGGCCCGGCGCGAAGTGGTCAGAACCAGAAACAAGGTGGCGACGATGACGGCGCCGAACATGAAGGCGGCAGCCTTGGAAAACGAAATATCCAGGCCGCCCAGTTGCCAATCGTTCAGCCGTCCGATGACGAACTGATGCATCGGGCTGCTATGTTCAATGTGGCGATCAACGCTCACGCCTGTCTCCCTCTCCGTCTTCCGTACTGTCTTCCGCACTCTCAACCGCACGCTCTTCGCCCAATTTAGCTGGCGCGTCACCTTGCGATTTACGTTGCAAGGCCTCCGTCGCCTGGGCGTCAATTCGTAATGCGGTTCGCACCGCATTGTTCATGCCAGCCGCCCCGCCGAGAAACAGGAAGATCAGCATTAGCCACGGTTTTGTCCCAAACCAATAGTCCAGGGCCCAACCGATGGCCGTACAAACCACGAGTGCGACGACGATTTCAATAGAAATCCGCCATGCCGCACCAAGGCCGGCTCCAACCGCCGCGTCCGTGTCCCGTTCGGCGTCCGTTTTCTCCAGGCCCGCGTCATGGCGTGCCTTGGAAATACGGCCACCCAATTCACCCAAGGAAGGCGTTTCCTGGGTCCTTGGTGGTTGCTGATCAGACATGTTGCTCGAAAGCCGCGTCAAGGTCGGAAGCGGGCGCACGATACGAATTGACCCGTGCTGTGTCAAGGGCCAATGAATACACCTTAACTATATGATTTCATTGAATTAACTGAAGATGCGACAATTTTACTCACGACCCTGGCGGTGCTTCGCGCATCACTAGCCAGTGGCCCGGATACGTTCCGCGCGCTCCAAGTCAACGGAAAGCAATTGCGACACGCCGCGTTCCGACATGGTCACGCCGAACAGGCGGTCCATGCGGGCCATGGTATAGGGATGATGGGTGATGATCAGGAACCGGGTGCCGGTAATGCGGGCGATTTCACCCACCAGATTGGTGAACCGCTCCACATTGGCGTCATCCAGCGGGGCATCGACCTCGTCCAGCACGCAAACCGGCGCCGGATTGGTCAGAAATACCGCGAACAGCAGCGCCAGCGCCGTCATGGCCTGTTCACCACCCGACAGCAGGGACAGGTTTTGCAGCCGCTTACCGGGCGGCGAGGCCATGATTTCCAGACCAGCCTCCAGCGGATCATCCGATTCCGTCAGGCTCAAATGCGCCTTGCCGCCGCCGAACAGGCGCACGAACAGATCCTGGAAATGGCCGTCCACTTTCTTGAAGGCCTCCAGTAAACGTTCCCGCCCTTCCTTGTTCAGGCTGTAAATGCCCTGACGCAACCGGGCGATGGCGCCTTCCAGATCCTCGCGTTCGCTCACCATGGTGGCCAACTGTTCTTCCAACTCCACCGCTTCCGTCTCGGCGCGCAGGTTGACCGCGCCCATGTTGTCCCGCTCCCGCTTCAGACGCTCCAGCTTGCGCTCAGCCTCTTCCAGGGGGGGCAGATCCGCGTCCGCCTCGATCCCCGCCGTTGCCAGGACCGCGCTTGGGGCGCATTCCAACGTCTCCATGATGCGCCGCGTGACCTCGCCGCGCCGTTCCTCGCATTGTTCAACGTTGGCTTCGCCCCGCACCCGCTCTTCCCGCGCTGTCGCCAGGGCGCCTTCGGCGCGGCGCTGCCCGGCGGCCAACTCGGCCACCTTGGCCTCGGCCTGGGCCAGATCATCGGCCGCCTGGTTGCGGTTTTTTTCCGCCTCGTCCATTTGCGTCAGCAGGGCTTGTCGCTGGGCCGTGATTTCCGCCGGCTTGCGTTGCAATTCGGCCAGTTCTTCCGTGCCGCTTTGGGCCCGGGCGGCCAGTTCCGCCAATTGTTCTTCCGCGCCCTGGGCCCGGCGGCGCCAACCTTCCTGTTCCCCGGCGATGGCCGTCAAGCGCGCCGCCCGCGCCGCCGCTTCGCCACGCAGGCGGTCGTGCTGGCTGCGGGCATCGACCAATTCGGTCCGTTGTCCGGCGACCTCCGCCTGTAATTGTTCCAACTGTTGGCGCAGATCGTCCAGCGGCGGCAGGGCATCCAGTTGTGCCTGGGCCTCGACCATGGTGTTGTTGCTTTCCGCCAGATCGGCCTCGGTCTGGGCCTGGTTTTCCTTTACCGTGGCCAACCGCGCCGAACGGGCGGCCGCGTCCCGTTCCGCCTGGGCCTGGGCATTGCGGCCGCGTTCCTGCTCCTCCCGGGCCAGGCGGGCGGCTTCCCGCGCCGTGGCGCGGGCGCGTTCGGCCTCCGCCAGATTATCACGCGCGGCAACCAGGCCATCCTTGGCCCGTTCCAGGGCCGGCGACATATCCGCCCGCAGTTGCCGCAACTCCGCCAACCGGTTGCCCTGGGCCAGGCGCACGGCGGCCGCCGTCTCCGCTCCCGCCGTAACCGTAAAGCCATCCCAGCGCCATAGGGCGCCGCCAGCGGATACCAGCCGCTGGCCATAGACCAGTTCCTTTGACAGACGATCCGCGTCCCCCTCATCGACCACGCCAACCTGACTAAGACGCCGGGCCAGGGCATCGGGCGCCTGGACGTATCTCGACAGGGGCGTGGCACCATTTGGCAGATCGGCGGCATCGCCCCGCGGCGCCAAAGTGCGCCAATGCACCGGCGCCGCTTCGTCCGTGGACACGTTCAGATCATCGCCCAGGGCCGCGCCTAAAGCGGCTTCATAACCCGGCTCCACCGTCACCGCGTCGATCACCGCGGGCCACAATTCCGCGTCGTTTTGCAGCAATAATTCGGCCAGGGCCTTTTCCTCGGCGGCCAATTGGCCGTCCTCGGACGCCACACGTTGGTTTTCCTCCCGGGCCTGGGTAAGGGATGTCTCACTCGCGCCATGGGCGGCTTCACGCTCTTCTAACGCTGCGGCGGTATCTTCCGCCGCCTGTCTGGCCTGGGCCAGGAAATCGTTGGCTTCGCGCAGTCGCGCATCGTTCTGAATTTCCGCCGTTAGGCGCTGATGGGCGGCCTTGGCTTCGTCCTGACGCTGGGACAGCCGGTCCAGACGCTGGGCGGCGGCGGCGATGCCCCGTTGCAGAGCTTCCCGGCGGGCGGCGCCGTCGGCCACCTGATTGGTCAGAGTTTGCAGGGCGCTTTCGCTATTCGACAAGGCCGATGTAGCGGCGGCAACCCTCGCTTCGGCCTGTTCTCCCGCCGTTGCCTCGTTTTCCTGCTGGGTTTGAATTTGTTCGGCCTCCGCCGCCAGCCCGGCCGTGGTCGCGGCGGCCTCCTTGCCCAGGCCGCTTTCCCGTTGCTGATCAATCTCGATCTGTTTCAGCCGGCCTTGCAATTGGGATGTGGCCTGGGTAATGCGCTGTTCTTCCTGGTCCAGGCCGTCACGGGCCACGGCCAGGCGATGCAGGACCGCCGCCGCCACGGCCTCACCCTGGCGCAGATCGGGCAAACCATTCGAGGCGTCCGTATGCACCGTGGTGGCCTGGGCCGCGGCCTCCGTCAGGCGGGCGACCTGGCCGTTGGCCTGGCCCAGTTCCTCAACCGCCTTGGCCAATTGCCGCTCGGCGCGCTGAAACAACAGGTGCAGTTGAATACCGTCGAAATGCCTGATCTGCTCGCCCACCTTGCGGAAGCGCCGGGCCTGGCGGGCCTGGCGCTTCATATTCTGCAATTGCGCCTCCAGTGCCTGCATCGCATCGTCCAGGCGTTCGAGATTGTTTTCCGCCGCGCGCAGGCGCAGTTCCGCCTCATGACGCCGGGAATGCAGGCCGGTGATGCCGGCGGCTTCCTCCAATAGGGCACGGCGGGAGACGGGCTTGGCATTAATGATTTCGCCAATACGGCCCTGACTGACCAAGGACGGCGAATGGGCCCCGGATGCCGCATCGGCAAACAGCAGCTGCACGTCGCGGGCGCGCATTTCGTTGCCGTTGACCCGATAGGCCGAGCCGCTGTTCCGCTCGATCGCGCGCACAACCTCTAATTCTTCCGAATCGTTCAGGACCGCGGGCGCGGTGCGATCCTGATTATCGATGACCAGGGACACTTCCGCCAGATTGCGGGAGGAGCGGCTTTGCGAGCCGTTAAAAATGACATCATCCATGGCGCCGCCGCGCATGCGCTTGGCGGAATTCTCACCCATTACCCAGCGCAGGGCTTCGACCAGATTGGATTTGCCGCAGCCGTTGGGGCCGACCACGCCGGTCAGGCCCGGTTCGATGACCAACTCCGTCGCGTCAACAAAAGACTTAAAGCCGCTCAGCCGTAGTTTGGTAAAATGCACTTGGTCTTGTCCCTGATTGTAATCGGATACGCTAGTTCAGATAATTTATTTCAAATCGGTCATTTCAAATACTCGGCCAGCAATTTGTCCCATGCCGCGATGGTCATGTTGCCGGAGGTCTTGACGCCGTTGACGATGAAACTTGGTGTCGAATCGATACCAAATTCCTTATTGCCCTTCATGCGGCTTTTCAAAATCATATCGGCCAGCTCCTGACTGGCCATGCAGGTATTGAACCGGGCCTGGGTGAAGCCGGCCAGACGGGCGATTTTAGCCAGGGCCTGCTGCGGGTTGGACGACTTGGCCCATTTCATCTGGCTTTTGAACAATACGTTCAGCATCCCGAAATAACGCTTCTCACCGGCGCAGCGGGCCAGCATGGAGGCCTGCAAGGCGACGGGGTCGAACGGAAATTCCCGAAAAATCATGCGCACCTTGCCGGTATCGATATACTTGGCTTTCAATTCCTTGAATGGCCCCATGTGAAAGTTGGCGCAATGGGGGCAGGTCATGGAGGCGTATTCGACGATCGTGACCGGCGCATCCTTGGCGCCAAGCGCCATATCGCCGGCCGCGAAGACAGGCTCCGCCGCCCGCCCGGGCGCGCTAAAGGCGAATATCGCCAGCACCAGCGCCAAAACGGAAAAATGTACTCTAATTTGGGTCATTCCATCTCCTACCCACAACATGTGGTGTTGATTATAGGCTCGAGACTTCGTTCTCACAAGCCTTGGCGAGGCTACATTGACAAGACATTGGGGCAAGAACGGGGCAATCAAGCCCCTTCATCGCCGGAATTCGGCGGATCACCCCGCCGGCTCATGACACGCCGTCCCAGGCGTTCAAGGGCCTCGCGCAATTCCGTGCTCTCGGTCGGGGCCGTATGGGCCGCCAGAGAAGCCGATTCGGCCCCTGTTAGCTCTCTTTCGGTTACTTCACGGGTTTTTTCAGGCTCGGGCAGCGGTCCTTGAACAAGCTTCAGGCGGTCCACGGCGCGGTAGCCGTAAAAGCCGTTGATGCGTTCCAGCACCGTTGGCGCCATATGCTGCAGTTCCACCGCCGCCGCGCCGGCGACCCGGACGTGCAGCACGGCACCCGCTACATCGCCGCGCCGCTGTTGCAGTTTTTCCGGCGCCGTCAGGGCGGCCATTTCCGGGCCGACGATATCGGGCCAGCGGGCAATGACCTCACCCTCGCCAAAGCCCCGCCGACGCAGGGCATTGGCCGTGGCCCGGCGCAGAATGCTGCCGGCCGCGATGGGCTTACTACTAAAGCGGCGTTTGTCCATGAAACCATCTTGCGGCAAAGCATCGCCCGCGTCATCCTGCAAGCGCAAAAACCGCGATAAAACTTCGGTGAAGCCGGATTTCCAATCCCGTCAAAAAACTGCTGCCCTGGTATGACCACCAGCACCGCAAGCTGCCCTGGCGCGCACCGCCCGGCGCGTTGGCCGATCCCTATCATGTCTGGCTGTCGGAAATCATGCTGCAGCAGACCGTGGTGAAGACCGTGATCCCCTATTTTCATCATTTCCTGGGGCGCTGGCCGAGCGTCGCCGAATTGGCCAGGGCGGACCTGGACGAGGTGCTGCACGCCTGGCAGGGCCTTGGCTATTACGCCCGGGCCCGCAATCTGCATAAATGCGCCCAGACCGTAGTTCGGGACCATGACGGCCAATTTCCCGATACCGAGGACGGTTTGCGCGCCTTGCCGGGCATTGGCCCTTATACCGCCGCGGCCGTCGCGGCCATGGCCTTCGGCCGCAAGGCCAGCCCCGTGGACGGCAATATCGAACGGGTGGTCGCGCGTCTGTTCGCGGTGACGGATCCCTTGCCAGGCGTCAAAGGGGAATTGCGCCGCCTGGCGGAGGGTCTAACGCCGGCACGCCGCGCCGGCGATCATGCCCAGGCCCTGATGGATCTGGGCGCCACCATCTGCCTGCCGCGCGGGCCATTATGTTCACGCTGCCCGTTGCAAAAGGGATGTGACAGTCACGCCCAGGGCATCGCCGCAAGCCTGCCCCGACGCCGGCCGAAGGCGGAACGGCCCACCCGTTACGGCGTGGCGTTCTGCCTGTTCGACGATCGCGGCCGGTTGTTGTTGCGGCGGCGACCGGAAAAAGGCCTGTTGGGCGGCATGATGGAAGTGCCTTCCACGCCCTGGCGGGAAACCGACTGGCAGCCGCACGAAGTTACGGAATTCGCACCATTATCGACGAATTGGCAGGGACTGCCGGGTCTCGTCGTTCATACATTCACCCATTTTCGCCTTGAATTGAGCGTACGGACCGGCACCGGCGGCAGACCGGCCGGGGAAGCTGAAATATGGCAGGCGCCAGCCGATCTTGGTGATCTGGCATTGCCAACGGTGATGAAAAAGGTGCTACGGCACGCCCTGTAGTCAGGGTTCAGTTCAGTTCCGAGCGCAGTTTTTGCCGCAACAGGTCTATCGGAAACAGCTTGCCCTGTTCCTCGAAACACCAGAACGTCCAGCCGTTGCAGGCGGGTGCCCCTTGCACGGCGGCGCCGACCTGATGGATGGAACCGCGGGTCCGGTTCGCCACCAGACTGCCGTCGGCCCGCACCGAGGCCGCATAGCGGCGGCGGGCATCATACAGCTGAGCGCCGGGGCGCAGCATGCCCCGCTCCACCAACCAGCCGAAAGGTATGCGCGGCAGTGATCGTTTCGATGGCGTAACGTCAAGGTCCCGTTCATCCAGCGGCGTCACTTCGGCAATCCGTTGACGGGCCAGATCAATGTACCCGGGGTCGGCGTCGATGCCGATATAATCCCGGCCCAGGTGCTTCGCCACCGCCCCTGTCGTGCCGGTGCCGAAGAAAGGATCCAGCACCAGATCGCCGGGATTGCTGCTGGCGAGGAGAACCCGATGCAGCAAAGCCTCGGGCTTTTGCGTGGGATGGGCCTTTTGGCCGTTTTTCTTCAACCGCTCGCCGCCGGTACAAATGGGCAGCAGCCAATCGCTGCGCATCTGCAGGTCTTCATTCAACGCCTTCATGGCCTCGTAGTTGAAGGTGTAGCCGCGGCCGTTGGGGGACGGGGTGCACCAGATCATGGTTTCGTGGGCGTTGGTGAAGCGTTTGCCGCGAAAATTCGGCATGGGGTTGGTCTTGCGCCAAACGATATCGTTCAAGATCCAGAAACCCAGATCCTGCAGAATGGCGCCGACGCGGAAAATATTGTGATAGCTGCCGATCACCCACAATCCGCCCTGGGGCTTAAGGAGCCGCTTGACCTGGGCCAACCAGGCCGTGGTGAATTCGTCGTAGCTGGCAAAATCCTCGAACCGGTCCCAATCGTTGTCCACGCCGGCCACGCGGCTGTTGTTGGGACGGTGCAGATCGCCGCTCAATTGCAAATTGTAGGGCGGGTCGGCGAATACCAGGTCGATCGAGCCATCGGGCATGCGGGACATCACCTGGATGCTGTCGCCCAGATGGATACTGTTTCGGTTGATTTTGCTGTGCTTGGTCATGATGGCGGCGCATCCTGATGGAGAGCGAATCGCCCGTCAACAGATATTTTGCCTTGGAGTCAGCCGCTTACGGGATTTTCCAGAAGCCGGCGGATAGGCGCGAAGCTACTCCGGTGCATCTCGGTCGGGCCAAGACGGGCCAGGGCATCCCTGTGCTCGGCGGTGCCATAGCCCATATTCCGCTCCCAGCCGAAGCCGGGAAACCGCTTTGCCAGTGTCGCCATCTCCCGATCCCGCGTCACCTTGGCGATGATGGAGGCCGCCGCGATAGACAGGCAGCGGGCATCGCCCTTGACCAGACATTCCACGCCGCAGGGCAATTCGGGCGGGCGGTTGCCGTCCACCAGGGCATGGCTGGGTCGGCGCTCCAGCGCCGCCACGGCCCGCGACATGGCCAGCATGGTCGCGGCCAGAATATTCAGGCGGTCGATTTCGCCGACATCGGCGCGGCCGACGCCGATCACCGCCGTTCCCAATATTTTGTCGTACAGCGCTTCCCGCCGATCCTTGGACAGGGTTTTGGAATCCGCCAGTCCGGGGGGGATGTTATCCGGCGTCAGGATCACCGCCGCCGCCACCACGGGCCCGGCCCAGGGGCCGCGGCCGGCCTCGTCAATGCCACAGACGGGTGCGAGCCCCCTGGCGATCGCCGCCGCCTCGAACTCGAAGTCCGCCGTGAAGTTAGGTTTTGTCATCACCAACGTCGTCGCCGTCGTCTTCGCCGCCGTCTTCGCCGCCGTCTTCGCCATCGTCACCGCCATGGTCCCCGAGCCGGGCGTCATCGCCGTCATCGTCCGAATCTTCCGCCGCCGGCGTCGTGTCATTCTGGGTGGCGCCCATGTGCAGATTAAAGCTTTTGTTGTACTGCGACATGGTCGCGAGGGCACGGCTCTCGGGGGCAAACAGGTTTTCAAGATACTCCCGCAGGGACGCCACATTGATGCCGACCAGGCGCTCCAGACGCCGGGTAAACATCAACCACAGCGGTGACAGCATCAGGCTCAAGGCAATGACCGAGATGGCGATCCTGCCGTCGGTTTCGAACACCAGACCGGAACTCACGCCGGCCGCCACCAGGACGAAGGAAAACTCGCCGATCTGGCCGATGGAGACACCGACGATCCAGGCCCGGGGCCAAGGCTCCCGCAATAGGCGAAGGACCGCTACATTCATGATGGTTTTCAGGACCGTCACCACCAGCAGAATGCTCATGACTTCCGCCAAATGATCCCATATGAAACTGATGTCCAGCAACAAACCGATGGAGACGAAAAAAACCATCAGCAGAACGCTCTGTATGGGACGGGCCGCCGCCAACAAAGGCGTCCGGGCGGTGGAGTTGCCGATCCATAGGCCGGCCAGAAATGCGCCATAGGCCGGCGACAGACCCAGCAGTGCCGATAACAGCGCGGCGCCAAAACAATAGGCCAGGGCGGTGATCGCGGCCAATTCCACATTGCCATGAATGGCCCGGGCAAAGGGTACGCCGACCCGGCTGGTGCCCGTCAACAGCGCGATCATGCCGGCCAGCAGCGCCACCGCGCCGAACAGTTTCACGTAGCCCGTGACAGGAATACCGGTGCCGCCTGCCAGACCATCGACGATCAACAGCATGGGCACGATGGCCAGATCCTGGGCAATCAACACGCCAATTGCTGCGCGCCCCACGGCGGTGCGCAACTCGCCAATATCCTCCAGCAGCTTGATGGCCACCGCGGTGGAGGACAAGGCCACGACAAAACCCAGGACGATGGCCGTCTCCAAACTCCAGTGGAAAAACTGCGCCATGATCACCATGGCGCCGATGGAGAGGACGATTTGCGCCCCTGCGCCCAGAACAGCCAGACGCAGGACGCGGCGAAAGGCGCGCAGGGATAGCTCCATGCCAATGACGAACAACAACAACAGCACGCCCAATTCGGCCAATGTCTCGATTGGACCCCGGTCGGGAAACAGATCGAACCCGGACGGCCCCAGCACCACGCCGGCCACGATATAGCCGACAATGGCCGGCTGGCGCAGGCGCTGCAGCACCAGGCCGAGAATCAGGGCGCCGGTCGCCAACAGGGCAATTTCAAATAGAACGTTGGTATGCATCGGACCCTAATCTAGCACTGCTTTTTCGATGTGGCGCCGGCAAACAGAAGAATATTGAGTTGATGAAGAACATCATAGAGGGTGGAAAATTCAGCCTGAAATTCCAGCCAGCTTAGTTTCGCGCCCTTGGCCCGCAGACGGCCATGGATCTGCCGCAGATTACGGCGACCGTCGATCAAGGCGACGATCTCGGCGGTGCCGGTCGGCACCTCGAATTGCCGTTCAACGCCGCCCAGGGTGGCCGTTAGGCGCGGCGAGAGGGACAAGCTGTCCGCCAGTCGATCAGCAGCCATCTCGCGCAATGCCGGCACCATTTCGGGTGTGAAACCCCGCGCCGCGCCGCGCTGGTCATCGCCCGCTCTAACGGCATAAAACACATGTGTCTTCAAGGCGCCGGATAATTCCTCGGCCAGGGCCCAACGTTCCGTTGGCGCCAAGGCGGCGGCCCGTTCGATCAGCGTCGGGTCATTCAGAAAGTGTTTTGGATCATAAGCGCCCACGGGCAGGAAACCCGTGATGTCCAGGCCCGCACCCGCCAATAATTCAACAACTTCACCGACCAGATAGGCCCGGTCGCGGCTGTGTAGCAGCAGATCGTGGAAGCCCGCGTCGTCGCCCGCCAGATGGTCGGCCAGATGATCGTTACGCTTCAGCCAGTTGCCGTCGGGCATGGCGTCAACCACCGTCCGGGCCAGGGCCAGGCGTTCGTCCGCCGGGCCGCCGCCAGACAGGCGGGCGATGGCGCGCTGGGCCGGGTAAACCCCGGTGCGGCCCAATTCGCCATAGAGCATCAGGCCCAGGCCACCGCCGGGCGCCAGCACGGCAAGCAGCGCCGCCAAACCGTTCCCAGGATCCGCCAGATGATGCAGCACGCCGCAACAATCGATGTAATCGAACGGCGCCCAATCCTTTGCTTTCAGCATGGCGGGCAGATCCAGCAACGAGCCGCGATGGAAGGTGATGTTGGTCAGGCCGCGGGCCGCCGCCCGTGCCTTGGCAATGGCAAGCGAAGCAGCCGACATATCGAGATAGGTAACTGAACCCGTGCCCCGATCGCTGAGTTGCTGGGCCAGCATGATGGCACCGTCGCCGGTGCCGCCGCCCGCCACCAGGGCCCGAAAATTGCCGGCCCGGCCGCCGGCCCGACCACCAGCAAGGACAAAATGCTCAATCTCCAGAATATGGCTGGGCGAGCCGGTGATCAGGCGTGTTGCTTCGTCCGCCGGATCGCGGGCCGGATAGGGAAATTCTTCATATTGATCGCGGACGGCCTGATCGCGAATGCTGTTTTCGCCGCTGTCCACGCTAACCGCCTAGTCGACGACGATCACGGCTTTACCCACCACCTTGCGTTCGACCAGAACATTCAGGGCGGCGGGCACTTCGGCCAGGGGAAAGCGGTGGGAGATGTTGGGCCGTAATTTGCCCTCGCGCAGCCATTGGAACATGATGTCCATATTCTTGCGGTGCAGGTCAGGTTCACGTTCCGTCCAGGCGCCCCAGAACACGCCGACGATGGAGCAGTTCTTCAGCAGGGCCAGGTTGGCGGGCGCCGATGGAATCCGCCCCGAGGCGAAGCCGATAACCAACAAGCGGCCATCCCAATTGATGCAGCGCAGGGACTCATCGAACACATCGCCACCCACCGGATCATAAATCACGTCGGCTCCGGCGCTGCCGCAGATCTCCTTCACCCGGTCCTTGAACGGCCCCTTGGTGTAATTGATGACGTGGTCGGCGCCATGTTCGGTGACAATCTGCAACTTCTCGTCGCTGCCGCCCGTACCGATCACCTTGGTCTGGCGCGGCGCCCAGCTTGGGCCGGTCAAATCATCTAGAACCGACTGGCCTTCTTCGCCCATATCGTCGAAGAAGTCGGCCCATCCGGCGTCAACAAGGCTTGGATCCTTGGTATA
>JABIRL010000183.1 GCA_018667855.1 Rhodospirillaceae bacterium | reverse complement strand
TAACCCGAGGGAGAGAAATTCCATGGCACTATTTGAGCTGCGCACCTACCAAATATATGTCGGATAGTTGGGCGAAGTCGTAAAAATCTACGGTGAGTTTGGCTGGCCGGCCCTGAAGAACGGCGGCTTGAACCAGCTTGTGCATCTTTGGAAGTTCGATGACGATGCCGACCGGCGAAATCACTGGGCAACTCTGTTCAAAGACGCCGATTTCATGGCTTTCGGCGGCAAGATCAGGCCCCTGATCATGACCCAAACCGTCCAGCTGCTGAACGAAGCCCCCTGGGGACCGCATCCCTGATTGTTTCTGATTGACGATGAAAGTACTCGATTGCGTTTCGTTTCTTTTGGTTGACGGCGATCGTTTTCTGGCGGAGCGGCGCAAGCTGGAGAAGACAGTCGATCCGGGCGCCGTTGCCATTCCTGGCGGTCATCTGGAACCAGGGGAAAGTCCGGAAGATGCCTTGCGCCGGGAACTGGATGAGGAATTGGGCCTAACCGCAAAAGATCCATGTTTCGTCTGCACCTTGCTCAATCCGTCCGAGGAATTTCGCAGGCTGCATTACTATGTGCTGCGCGATTGGTCCGGCGAAATTCAGAACAACGAGGCCGAGGAACTTATCTGGCTGAGATTTGACGAACTCGACCGGCTGGACCTGGCCGTGGATCATGTGGCCATCGGCGAATTCGAACGAATTTTCAAGAGCCGCGGGATATGAAATCCTGCTGCGTCACGTCGAAGCTGTAGAGCCACAGGTGGGCTTCGCGATGGCGGCTCATGCGTTCTTCGAGATTGGGAATGTCGGCGTGATGAAAAAACTGAATGTTGTCCCGGGACATCTGTTGCACCGTCGCCGTACGTTCCTTGCGCAGACCTTCGTAGCTTAGCAGGGCGGCTGCGGGATCGGCGTCCTGCTCTGAATTTTGGGCGAGGCATTGCGCCAGGGTATAAGCGTCCTCGATCGCCATGACCGCGCCCTGGGCCATGAATGGCAGCATGGGGTGGCAGGCGTCGCCCAACAGGGTGACCCGGCCGTCGCTCCACCGATCCATGGGGTCTCGGTCGAACAGGCCCCAACGGAAGCAGCTTTCCGCAGCCCGCATCAGAATTTGGAGGTTTTCATGCCAGCCCGCGAAATCCTTCAGGAATTCACCCTTGGCGCCTTCGTTGGACCAGGATTCGGCCTGCCATTCGTCCTGTTCCATGATCCCGACGCAATTCACCAATTCGCCGCTGCGAACATAGTAGTGCACGAAATGGCCGCCCAGCCCGATCCAGTTGGACGCCACCGGACGCACATGATCGGGGGGCAGGGCTTCCACCGGCACCGTGGCCCGCCAGGCGACGCAGCCCGTGAACCGCGGTGCATCGGGTCCGAACAATTGCCCGCGAACAGTGGAGTGAATGCCGTCGCAGCCGACCAGAACATCGCCTGCGTGGCTCTCCCCGTTCTCCAGCGTGACGGTAACGCCGTCCTCTGATTGGTCGAAGCCCGTTACCTTGCTGTCCAGATAAATCGATCCCGGTGCCGCCGCCGTCAGGGCATCCGCCAGGACCCGGTGAAAATCGGCGCGGTGGAGATGGAAATAGGGAAAGCCGAATTTTTCCTCGCTCTCCTTGCCCAAGGGGCGGGAGCTTAAAGTCTCGCCGGTTTGCCAATGGCGCATTTGGCCCGCCTCGGGCGTGAAACCCACCGCGTTTAGTTCTTCGGCCAGGCCAAGGTGATAGAGCACCCGGGCGCCGTTGGCACTGATCTGCACGCCGGCGCCCACTTCGCCCAGGGCCGCCGCCTGTTCCAGTACCTTGACCGTGAACCCGGCCCGTACCAGGCACAAGGCAAGGGTCAGCCCGCCCAGTCCAGCGCCGGCGATAATCACGGTATTCGTATTTTTCATCATGGCGCCGATATTACGGCTCGAGGCGAAAAAGGGCATGAAAAATGAACAAATCTGTTAATATTTCCCCGCCACCGAGGAGGTAACCATGACCCGCGTGCCCAACGACCCTGACTTGCCGGCCGTTACCGGCGCCCACCATGCCGCGTTCCGTTGCCGAAATGCCGAGGAAACTCGCGCCTTTTACGAGGACCTGCTGGGCTTCCCCATGGTTCAGGCCCTGGATATCAGCGAACACCCGACCACGGGCGAGGCGTTGCGTTATATGCATGTGTTCTTCGATATTGGCGGTCATGGCGATGCGGCGCCCAACTATATCGCGTTTTTCGAGGTCGCGGGCGATGCGGACAGTGCGCCGCCGTTCGAATTCAAGCGGCAATGGGGGATGGATCTGCATTTCGCCATGGGCGTGGCGGATCATGGTGCCCTGGATGTCTGGCAGGAACGCCTAAGCGCCAAGGGTTTGGAGGTCGAGGGACCCATCGACCATGGCGTTTTCTCGTCGATATATTTTCACGATCCCAATGGTTACCGCCTGGAATTCGCGGCCCAGAACGGGCCCCAGGTGGACGTTTTCGTCCGCGACGGCGCGCAATCCCACACCATTTTGAAAAACTGGGTGGCCGAGACCGCCTCCTAGACCGCCCTTCAGCCCGCCTATTCCGCCACCACATTGTTGGCAAGGCAGCCCAGGCCGGAAATCTCGATCTCGATACGATCGCCCGGCTGCATCCAAAGAGGCGGTTTACGGCCCGCGCCGACGCCGCTGGGGGTGCCCGTGGCGATCACGTCACCGGGATGCAGCGGCGTGAATTGAGAGACATAGGCAATGATGTCGGGCACCGTATAGAACAGCTGTTCGGTGCTTTCGTTCTGCACCACATCGCCGTTCAGGCGTGTGGTCAGTTGCAGGTTCATGGGGTCGGCAATTTCATCCGCCGTGGTCATCCAAGGACCGCAGGATCCGCTGTGCTGGAAATTCTTGCCCGCGATCACGGATTGGCCCTGGAAATCCCGCACGCTGCCGTCCAGGAACGGGCAATAGCCCGCCACATGATCCATGGCCGCAGCCGTTGAAATATGGCGGCCCGGCTTGGAGATGATAAAAGCCAACTCACCCTCGAAATCATAGTGGGTCGAGGCTTTGGGCCGCACCACGTCCTGTTCATGACCGACCAGGGCATCGGGCCATTTTGAGAAAAGCGATGGATTTTCGGGGAAATCCAGGCCCATTTCCTCCGCATGTTCCCGATAATTCAGGCCGATGCAAATGATCCGCCGGGCATTGGGGATCACTTGCAGATAAGTGATGGCATCAAGGCTATGGTCCGGAGCTTCACCGGCCAGTGCCGCTGCTTCGGCCTGGCCATTGCCTTCCAGCAGGGACCGCAGGTCGGGATATTTACTGCCCAGGCGCCGGCCCAGATCGATCACGCCGTCGCCTTGCACTATGCCATAGCTGTCTCCGGCGGCGGTGCTGAAACTTAGTAACTTCATGAAAAAATCTCCTATTGGGCCAGGGGTACGATGACGCCGGGATTGAGAATGCCGCCGGGGTCCAGCTTGTCCTTGGCGCCCTGCAGGGCCAGACCGAATACCTCCGGCCGTTGTCTCTCGTACCAGGGCATATGGTCCCGGCCCACCGCGTGATGATGGGTGATGGTGCCGCCGTAGTCGATCACCGCGTCGGAAGCGCGCTTCTTGATCTCCAGCCATTGTTCGGCCAGGGCGCCATGCTTGCCTACGGCCTGAAACGTGAAATACGGCGCCGCGCCGTCCGGGTAGGCATGGGTGAAGCGGCAGGTGACGATGCCCTTACGTCCGGTCACCTCCTCGATCGCCTGTTCGGCGGCGGCGGTGACGTTTTCATGGAAGTTATGAAACTTGTCCCAGGTGATGGCTGTTTCGAAAGTATCCGAGATCACCGCGGCCGAGATCAGGGCATCACGGAAATGGGGCATCTTGATAAAGGCCGCGCGCCAGGCCCCCGCCGCGCCGGAGGTGTTGCTGTCTTCCGCCTTTGATGCAGCCTCGTCATAACTGCCGCCCAATTCGTTGCAGATTGCCAGGCCGCGTTCCATCCAGGCATCGACGGCATGATCGGCGCTCTCGAAGCCTAGGACAACCACATCATGGCTGCCGTCGCCGGCGCCGTTCAACAAGGCTTCCATGCGGTCCAGCAGACGGACGTTGGAGGGGAACAGGCCCGACTGGGTCAACTGCCGTACGGCTTCGACCGCGCGTTCGAAACTATCAAAATTGATGGCCGTCGAACGCCGCTGGTTGGGCCGGTCCTGCAGGCGCATCCAAGCCTCGGTGATAATTCCCAGGGAACCTTCCGAGCCGATGGCCATGCGGTCCGGACTGGGTCCCGCGCCCGAGCCGGGCAGACGGCGGCTTTCCATTGCGCCCGCCGGGGTCAACATGCGGGTGCTTTCGACGAAATCATCGATGTGGGTATACAAGGTGGCGAAATGGCCGCCCGAGCGGGTGGCGATCATGCCGCCCAGGGTGGCCAGATCAAAGCTTTGCGGGAAATGCCGCATGGTCAGGCCGTGGGGCCGCAAGCCGTTTTCGATATCCGGGCAGCGGATACCCCCCTGCATGCGGGCCGCGCGGGAGGTTTTATCGATCTCCAGAATCTGGTCCAGACCGGTCAGATCCAGGCTCAAGGTACCGGAAAACTTGCCGCCGACAGCCGGTTCGATACCGCCCACGACGGTAGAGCCGCCGCCGAACGGGATCACCGCCACGTTGGCGCCCGTGGCCCAGTCCAGCACCGCCTCCACATGGTCTTCGGATTTGGCATAGGCGACGATGTCTGGGGCGTTGGTGAAGTCTTTGTTGTAGATACGTACGTAGTCGGGAAAGCTCTTGCCGTAGGTATGGGTCAGACGGTCAAAATCCGTGCTGGAACAGAAATCCGCCAGTTTTGCCGGAACTTCAAGGCGGGCGCCATGAAGATCAATGTCTTCCAGTTCCGGTTGCGGGATGCGGGCAAACCCTTCCAGCCCAAAACGTTCGGCATAGCGCTCCAGCACCATTTCATGTTCATCCGGGGTCAGGCCCTCGCCCTCGTAACCCCAGCCGCAGAATTTTGGACGTTTCGCCACCATTACGGATCTCCCAAAAATGACTAGTCGATATCCTAGTCCTCAAGATAGTCGAAGCGGAAGGCATCCCCCTCAGCGACAAAATGTCCCATGGAGGGGGAGGGGAAGTGGCCGGTCAAAACCAGGCGGCCGCTTTCGGCGCTGCCGGCCATGAAATTTCGCCGGGTTTGGTACGCCAATTCCGAGTCTATATCGACGAAGGGACCCCAGTCGGGATGGGCGCATTGCACGGGGCTGTGGATCAGATCGCCGCACATCACGGCTCGTTCGCCGTTGGATGCCATGTGGACCGCCACATGGCCCACCGTATGGCCGGGGGTCGGTTCCAGCCAGACCTGATCATCCAGGGCAAAATCGCCCGCGACCAGCTTGGCCTTGCCGGCTTCCATGACGGGCAGGACGCTTTCCTGGAAGATCGGCGTATTGCCGGCTTCGGCGGCGGCATATTCTTCCTTGGCGAAAATATAGGTGGCATTGGGGAATGTGGGCACCCAGGCGCCGTCCACGAAGGTGGTATTCCAGCCGCAATGATCCACATGCAGGTGGGTGCAGAAGACATAGTCGATCTCTTCGGGCTGTACGCCGGCGGCGCGCAGATTGTTCAGCCAGGTCTGATCGGTCCGGTTGCTCCAGGCGGCCCGGTGGGGCACGTTCTTGCCGCATCCTATGCAAGTGTCGATCAGAATGGTGTGGTGGGCCGTGCGCAGCAGATAGGACTGGAATGGCAGGATCAACATGCCTGTTTCGGGATCCAAAGCTTTCGGCTGTAGCCAATGCAGATGCGGGGCCATGGCCTCGGCGGTGGCGGCGGGGAAGAATTTCTCCGGCAGGAATACCGGTCCCTCCGCCTCGATAATGCGCTGAACGGATATGTTACCAACGTTAAGTTCAAGCATGATGTTTCCTCCTTTTTTCAAGCCGCATCGCGGGCGATTTTCAACGTTCGTTCGACAGCTTCCATTTCGGTGTCAAAGGCGCAGACAAAGCGCGCCTGGCCGTCAGTACCCCAACGGTGAAAGCCGACGCCAGCGGTTTCCAGGGCGCTAAGAACGGATTCCGGCAGACTGACGAAAATTTCGTTCGCCTGTACCTCGTGGACCAATTCACCGCCGTCCAGGGCAGCGAACCCTTCGGACAATGCTCGGGCGCAGGCATTGGCGTGGCGGGCGCTTTCCAGCCATAGATCGTCACGCAGATAGGCCACCAGTTGTGCCGAGAGGTAACGCATTTTGGAAAACAGGTGGCCGCCGCGCTTGCGCCGGTACAGAAAATCGCCGGCTTTGTCCGGGTCAAAGAAGATCACCGCCTCCGCCGCCATGGCGCCGTTCTTGGTGGCGCCAAACGATAGGACATCCACGCCGGCCTTCCAGGTCATCTCCGCCGGGCTGCAGCCCAAATGGGCTACGGCGTTGGCGAAGCGGGCGCCATCCATGTGCACGGACAGCCCCGCATCATGGGCAATGGCCGCCAGGGCGGCAATTTCATCGGGCTGGTAGACGGTGCCGGCCTCGGTCGCCTGGGTCAGTGATATAGCACTTGGCTGGGGGTGATGCTGAACACCGAAGCCGGCGCCCGCGACCGCCGCCGCTAGAGTTTCCGCCCCGATCCTGCCATGCGCTCCATCCAGCAGCGCCAATTTCGCGCCACCCGAAAACAGCTCCGGCGCCCCGGCCTCGTCTTCCTCGATATGGGCATTGCGATGGCAATAGATCTGCCCCCAGGGCGGTGTCAGGGCGGACAGCGCCAGCGCATTGGCGGCAGTACCCGTGGCCACGGGGAAGACGGCCAATTCCCGCTCGAACAGATCCGTGAAGGCCGCTTCCGCCGCTTTTGTGATGGGGTCGTCGCCATAGGCCATGGCGTAACCTTCGTTGGCGGCGGCCAATGCCGCCATGATCTGCGGCGCTATGCCGGCGGCATTGTCGGAAGAAAAATTCATTTCGTCGTCCCCAAATTCTCGCTTAACTCAACTTCATCAAATCCGTCGCCGTCAGCCCATGGCGTATAGGCGGCAATTTCCAGCAGACTTCCGTCTTTTACAGCCGCGATCAACCAGACCAGATCGGGTTCGTATATGCCAGCCCGGTCAGTAGCGGAGGGCCGGGCGGCGCCATTTGGGTGCGAATGGTAGTGCCCCAATATGGCCGCGCCCCCCTCGCGGGCCGCCTTTTGCAGGCGCAGGCGCAGGACCGGGTCTATTTCAAAGCGATGATGCGGCTGATCGGAGACATTGGCGCTGGCCACGGCTTGGGAAATCAACACCCGGTCATTTCGCCGTTGGCCCAGCAACAGACCGCAGGCCTCGCTGGGATAGTCCGCTTCCACATGGGCGGCGATGGCCGTGCGCTGGTCGGCGGGCAGCAGGATCACGGCGTGGTTTCCAGAACGAACTGTCCGATAACGCTGCCGGTCGAGGCGTCGACAACCTTGATGGATTGGCGACCGTCGGCATGGCGGATCGCCAAATACAGCCGGCCGTCGTCCGCCGTGACATTGATCAGGCTGTCGCCGGTCGCCAGTGTTATTGGCACTTCGCCCATGTTCATGGCCGCCTGATCGCTCAATTCCTTGGAGGTTTTGGCGATGCCGACAACCAACAGGATCAGCCCGATGACCAACAAAGTGGTCATCACGCCCACGAGAAGCTTGAGCCGGGTGCTGTTCTCGGTCCAGTGTTGCGTCATGGTCGAAAATCCGGAAGCAGAAACATACCAAATTACCGTGGCGCCCGATGCGGCCCGCCAGCGGCTCGACCGTCTGCTCAGCGGACAGCTCGAAACCCTCTCCCGCATGCGCATCAAGGCCTTGATCGAAGCCGGTCAGGTTCAAATCCGGAACCCTGACGACGACAATGGACGGACGGTAACCGAGGCCTCGTATCGGGTCAAACCCGGCGAGCGGATTGATCTGACGGTACCGCCCGCCGAAGAGGCCATTCCGCTGCCCCAGGCCATGGATCTGGACATTGTTTTTGAAGATGAACATCTGATCGTGATCGATAAACCGGCCGGCCTGGTGGTCCACCCGGCGCCCGGCAATCCCGACCATACCCTGGTCAATGCGCTATTGGCCCATTGCGGGGATAGCCTTTCGGGCATCGGCGGCGTGCGCCGGCCCGGCATCGTGCATCGCCTGGACAAAGATACCTCCGGCCTGATGGTGGCCGCCAAGCACGACACCGCTCACATCGGGTTGAGTGAGCTGTTCGCCCGCC
>JABIRL010000020.1 GCA_018667855.1 Rhodospirillaceae bacterium | reverse complement strand
GAGTTCGACTA
Organism: Rhodospirillaceae bacterium; assembly: GCA_018667855.1. Lineage (GTDB taxonomy): Bacteria > Pseudomonadota > Alphaproteobacteria. The sequence goes on along the minus strand of JABIRL010000020.1, from coordinate 14,658 downwards.
TTCCGGCACCCAGGCCTGCAAGGCCCTGCGTGACGAAGGCTATCGCGTGGTTTTGGTAAACTCCAATCCGGCCACCATCATGACCGATCCGGATTTTGCCGAGGCCACCTATGTGGAACCGATCACGCCGGAGATCGTGCGAAAGATCATCGCCAAGGAGCGGCCGGATGCAATACTGCCGACCATGGGTGGACAGACGGCGCTGAATACCGCCATGGCGCTGCATGAGAACGGCACTTTGGCGGAATTCGACGTGGAGCTGATCGGCGCCAAGCCGGACGCCATCAACATGGCGGAAGACCGCAGCCTGTTTCGCGATGCCATGACCCGTATCGGCCTGGCCACGCCCACGGCCGGCATCGCCCATGATATGACCGAGGCCTGGACAGCGCTGGAGCAGGTCGGTCTGCCGGCGATCATCCGCCCCTCGTTCACATTGGGCGGCACCGGCGGCGGCATCGCCTATAACCGTGATGAATTTCAGGCCATCGTTTCCACCGGCCTGGATGCATCGCCGACCAACGAGGTGTTGATCGAAGAATCGGTCCTGGGCTGGAAAGAATACGAGATGGAGGTGGTCCGCGACCACGCCGACAACTGCATCATCGTCTGCTCCATCGAGAACGTGGATCCCATGGGAATCCACACCGGCGACAGTGTCACCGTAGCCCCGGCACTGACCTTGACGGACAAGGAATATCAGATCCTGCGCAACGCCTCGATCGCCTGCCTGCGGGAGATCGGGGTGGATACCGGCGGCTCCAACGTGCAGTTCGCCATCAATCCCGAGGACGGCCGCCTGGTGGTGATCGAGATGAACCCCCGGGTTTCGCGTTCGTCCGCGTTGGCCTCGAAAGCAACGGGTTTTCCCATTGCCAAGGTCGCCGCCCGCCTGGCCGTGGGTTATACCCTGGATGAGCTGGACAACGATATTACGGGCAGCGTCATCCCGGCTTCGTTCGAGCCGACGATCGATTATGTGGTAACCAAGATACCGCGGTTCACATTCGAGAAATTCCCCTCCACCGAAGCGCTTTTGACCACCTCCATGAAATCCGTGGGCGAGGCCATGTCGGTCGGTCGGACCTTTGCGGAGAGCCTGCAAAAGGCATTGCGCTCCATGGAAACCGGACTGTCCGGCCTGGATGAAATTGTTATTCCCGGCGTGGAGGATGACAAGACCGATGCCTTGTGCAAAGCGCTGGGCCAGCCCGCGCCGGACCGCCTGCTGGTGGTTGCCCAAGCCCTGCGCCACGGCCTTGACCGCGCCGAGATCGTGCGGATAACCCGTATCGATCCCTGGTTCGTGGACCAGGTCGCGGATCTGATCACGACGGAGGGGGATGTCGCCGCCAACGGCCTGCCCCGTCATGCCCGTGGGATGCGCGCCTTGAAGGCGCAGGGCTTCTCCGATCAACGATTGGGAGATTTAACGGGTCAAGGTTGGACGCAGGTCGCGGCCCATCGCCAGGCCCTGGGGGTCGGCCCGGTCTATAAACGGATTGATACCTGCGCCGCCGAGTTCGAGAGCCACACACCTTATATGTATTCGACCTACGAAGGGTTGAACGAGCCGCCGGAATGCGAGGCGCGCCCCACGGATCGGGAGAAAATCATTATCCTCGGCGGCGGCCCGAACCGCATCGGACAGGGCATTGAGTTTGACTACTGCTGCGTTCACGCCGTCTTTGCCCTGCGCGAGGCCGGTTATGAAGCCATCATGGTGAATTGCAATCCCGAAACCGTCTCGACCGACTACGACACCTCGGACCGGCTGTATTTTGAACCTCTGACGGCCGAGGATGTGTTGGAGATCGTTCGCCTGGAGCAGAGTAACGGCATCTTAAAGGGCGTGATCGTACAGTTTGGCGGACAGACTCCTTTGAAACTGGCCGCCGAATTGGAAGCCGCGGGCGTGCCCATATTAGGCACCTCTCCCGACGCCATCGACTTGGCCGAGGACCGCCACCGCTTTCAGGAGCTGCTGCAGCATCTGAATTTAAAACAACCGCCCAACGGCATCGCGACATCCTCCGCCGAGGCCCACGCCGTGGCCGATCGGATCGGTTTCCCGGTCGTGGTGCGGCCATCATACGTGCTCGGCGGGCGGGCCATGGAAATTGTTCGTGACGAGGCGCAATTGGATCGTTACATGCGCGAGGCGGTTAAGGTCTCGGGCGATAGTCCGGTGCTGGTCGATGGTTATCTGCAAGATGCCATTGAAGTCGATCTGGATGCCTTGGCGGATGGCGAGGATGTCGTGGTTACGGGCATCATGGAGCATATCGAGGAGGCCGGTATTCATTCAGGTGATTCGGCCTGCTCCCTCCCCCCCTATTCCCTGAGCAGCGATATTGTCGATGAAATTGGACGCCAGGCAGATGCCCTGGCCCGGGGCCTGTCCGTCGTTGGCCTGATGAATGTGCAATTCGCCGTGCGCCAGGGCGAGATATTCATACTGGAAGTTAATCCCCGCGCATCACGCACCGTGCCGTTTGTCGCCAAGGCCATTGGTCATCCCATCGCCAAATTGGCGGCGCGCATAATGGCGGGGGAAAAGCTGGCGGACTTCGACCTGGATCTGGGTCATCAGAAGCATGTCGCGGTCAAGGAAGCGGTATTTCCCTTCGCCCGTTTTCCGGGCGTTGATGTCCTGTTGGGGCCAGAGATGAAATCCACCGGCGAAGTCATGGGGCTGGACAGCACATTTGCTGGCGCCTTCGCAAAATCGCAGATTGCCGCCGGTACGGAGCTGCCCAACGAGGGGGCAGTGTTTATTTCGGTCAAGAACCGGGATAAGCCGGTGGCGGCGGAATTGGCGCTGGAACTGGTTCGCCTGGGCTTCGAAATTGTCGCCACGACCGGTACGGCAAAATATCTGCGGGACCAGAATATCGCAGTGCGCCAAGTCAACAAGGTGCTGGAAGGCCGGCCCCATATCGTCGACGACATCACCAACGGCGCCATCGCCCTGATTTTCAATACCACCGAAGGCGCTCAGGCCATTGCCGACAGTTACACCCTGCGCCGGGCCGCGCTGACCCACCGTATCCCCTATTACACGACCATATCCGGGGCTAAATCCGCCATGCAGGCAATTGGTCATTTAAAACAGCGGGGCCTTGATGTTGCCCCATTGCAATCTTACTTCTAATCTTCACTTGTGGATCGGTGCAAATGAGCCGATCATCACGTTGTCTAACAATAAGAGGCTTACGACCGTTAAATGGAAAAGGTGCCCATGACCCGTACGGGTTTCACCCGTATGGAAGAGGAATTAAAACGGCTGAAAGGTGTGGAACGCCCCGCCGTAATCCAGGCGCTGGAAGAGGCGCGCGCCCATGGCGATCTGTCCGAGAACGCCGAATATCATGCCGCCAAGGAACGCCAGGCTTTTATTGAAAGCCGAGTGGCAGACCTTGGCAGCAAGGTGAGCCGCGCGCAGATCATCGATACCTCGACCATGTCCGGCAAGACGGTGAAATTCGGCGCCACGGTAACCGTTGTCGATGAAGACGACGATTCCGAGATGAAGTTTCAGATCGTCGGCGAGGACGAGGCGGACATCAAGGCAAAGCGCCTTTCCGTTGGCTCACCCCTGGCCCGCGCCCTGATCGGCAAGCAGGTCGGCGATGAGGTTGAGGTCGCGACGCCGTCGGGCGGAAAATTCTATGAACTGCTGAAATTGCAGTACGTCTAATTCAACCGTCGGCCCGTACAAGGCTGGGCCTGGTAACAATCCAGATCGCCACGGGCACCAATAGGGCCCCGATCAGAACGGGCAGCATCCAGTTTTGATTTAGCGTCACCAGAATATAGATGAACGAACCGGCCATCATGGTAACGGCCATAATCTTCGCCTTGATCGGAATGGCCCGGTACTGATGCCAATTTCGAATGGTTCGGCCGAAGCGGGGATGGTGATAGAGCCACAGATGCAGTCTTTCCGATGAACGGGAAAAGGCCCAGGCGGCAATCAACAGGAATACGGTGCCGGGCATCACGGGCAAGATGATGCCGACGATACCCAAACCAGTGCATAAAATTCCCAAGGCCAACATAAATAGGCGCATGGATTTGCAGAGAGCCGGCGGAACCGGATCTTGAATGCGCGCGCCAGGCCCGCTATCAGTTAAATTGTCGATAGACATGGGGCGATGATCCGCCAAATCCGTGAATAAAGAGTTGAGCCGAAACATGAGCTGTTTGGCCTTGGCGGCGGGAATGGTCGATAATTGATCCCGGTTATCGCAGTGCGGGGGTATGTATGGCGGACACAAATGACAAATTATGGCAGTGTTTGTCATGCGAACATGTCTACGATCCGAACACGGGCGCGCCGGAGGATGGTATCCCGCCCGGCACGCCATTTACTGATTTGCCCGCCGATTGGACCTGCCCGGAATGCGGCGTGCATAAAGGAAATTACGCCCCCATCGAGAGCATTTGAGTTGGAGTTTGTGGAACAGACATCATGACCGCGGAATTTGACCTTAAGACACCCGACGCCATCAATGATCCGGCACCCATTTTCGCCGCCATGCTGGCCAAGCAGCCCGTCCACTACAGCGCCAGTCTGAAATCCTGGGTTGTCGCGGACTATGACAACGTAAAGCTGGCGTTGACTGATCCGCGTTTCTCGGTGGAAAAAATGGCGCCTTTCGCCGACCATATGGCGGACGGCGCCGATGCCCATAAGATCAAGGAATTGAGCCGCGTCCTGGGCGGTTGGATGGTCTTCAAGGATCCGCCCGCCCACACCCGTCTGCGCGGTGTCCTGCAACAACCGTTCAAACCGCGGGAGATGGAAAAGCTACGCCGCCAGGTCGTGCGCATTGCCGGGCAGGTCGCCGATGAACTATCCGCGCAGGCAGGCGGACCGGTGGATTTCATCGCCGCGTTTGCCAATCCCCTGCCAGCGCGGGTGATCGCCACCTTGATCGGCGTGGACATTGCCATCGTGCCGCAATTGACCGCCTGGTCCAACGATATCGCCAAGTTTGTTTTCTCCGCGCGGGACACGCCCGACAAATACAGCCGGGCCCACGCCGCCCTATCCGAAATCGAAGCGTTTTATCTTCAGGTCATAGCTGACCATCGGTCGCGGCCGCGGGACGATATGCTCAGCCAAATGATCGCTTTCGACGAGGGTGACAAACCGCTGACGGATGATGAAATTGTCTCAATGATGATCCTGTTTCTGTTCGCCGGGCACGAGACCACGACCAATCTGATCGCCAATGGCATGGTCGCGCTGCTGCAAAACCCAAAACAATTGTCGCGCCTGCGCGAGGATCCAAGCCTTCTACCCAGCGCTATTGAAGAATTCTTGCGTTACCAGGGACCGGTACAGACCGTTGTCCGCATCGCCAAGGAGGACATCAACCTTGGCGGCGAGACGATCCGCGCCGGGCAACGGGTGTTCGCCCTGCTGGGCGCCTCTCATCGTGATCAGTCCGTGTTCGACAACGCCCATGATGTCGATATCACAAGGGCCCAGAACCCACATGTGGCATTCGGTTTCGGTATCCATATGTGCATCGGCGCGCCTCTGGCGCGGATCGAGGGGCAGGAGGCTTTTCGTGTCCTGTTGAACCGGTTCGAAGATTTCCGATTGGCGGCGGATGAGTTGTCCTGGCGTGATGATTTCGTCACCCGCGGCTTGGAAAGCCTGCCGCTGACTTTCAAACTACGCTCAAGTTGATAAACACCAAGGGGAGTGGTCCATTGACCTTCAAAGACCAAACGATCGTTGTGACCGGCGCGGCTGGCAATCTGGGAGCTGTCGTCGCTGCGGCGTTTCATCAGGCCGGGGCCCGGGTTGTCCTGGTGGATGCGATGCAGGGATTTCTCGACCACCGATTTCCGGATGCCGATCCCCGTTACGTGAAATTGGCCGTTGACCTTCTGGACCGCGAGGCGGTGGCGGCGTCATTTGCAGATATCCAATCGCAGTATGGCGGAATTGATGCGTTATGCGCCATCGCGGGCGGCTTTCACATGGGCGAAACGGTGCATGAGACACCGGCGGAGAACTGGGATTTGATGCAGGACCTGAACGTCCGTACGCTGCTGCATTCAGCCGCGGCGGCCGTGCCCCTCATGATTGGGCGGGGTTCGGGTAAGATCGTGACCATTGGCGCCAATGCCGCGATGCAGGGCGTGCCGGGAATGGGCGCCTATTGCGCGTCCAAAAGCACAGTCATGCGTTTGACCCAATCCATGGCAGGAGAATTGCGGGACAAATCCATCAATGTGAATTGTGTGATGCCCTCTATCATTGATACGCCCGACAACCGCGCCGATATGCCCGACGCCGACCCGGCACTTTGGGTCGCGTCGGCGGATTTGGCCGGCGTCATTATGTTTTTATGCTCAGCGGAGGCGAAAGCTGTCCACGGCGCCCTAATCCCGGTTGTTGGTCTATCTTGACGACAGCCGTCAGTGATCAAACGAACGGGCCAAGGCATCCTCCAGAGTTTTGCCATCGTAAGGCTTGCGTAATACCAGGGCGCCATCATCCAAATGCCCTGTCTGGGCAACGATGTCGTCGCTATAACCCGTGGTGTATATGACATGCAATATTGGCAAGCGACGGCGCAGTTGCCGCGCAAGTTCAAGTCCGTTCAGATTGCCAGGCATGACAATATCAGAAAATAACAAATCAATATTTTGCTTTTGTTCAGCCTGGGATAGTGCTTCGGCACCGTCGGCGGCCTCGATCACGCGATAGCCCAGTTTTGTAATCTGATCCCGCAACGCGGCACGGACATCCGCGTCATCTTCAACTAAAAGGATGGTCTTGCGATCTTTTGATATATTCACAACCGCCGAATTTCCTGGTTGCGCGGACACTGTAGGTGCGACCGAAGTCCGCGCCAAATCTCCCTCCGCATCCGTACGGGGCAGGAAGATCCGAATCGTTGTACCGGCCTCCAGCTCGCTATCTATTTCCACGAAGCCACCGGACTGCTGAGCGAAGCCATAAACCATACTCAGACCAAGCCCCGTCCCTTTGCCCACATCCTTTGTCGTGAAGAATGGCTCGAACGCGCGTGCGATGGCTTCATCCGACATACCGCTGCCGCTATCGCGAACATAGATTTCCACATATTCGCCTGGATCCCGGTCTTCGTGGTTTGCGACGTCGGCCTCATCGATCGTGACATTATTCGCCGCGAGAATAATCTTACCCCCCTCCGGCATGGCGTCCCGGGCATTCAGGGCAAGGTTGAGAAGCGCATTTTCCAATTGCCCGGGATCTGCAAGTGCCGACCAAATATCACTGACCAGCCGAACTTCCACGCTGACTGTTTCGCCCAGGGTTTGCCCCAGCATACCCTGCATCACAGCCAGGATTTGCGGAACATCGACGGCCCGAGGCGCCAAAGGCTGGCGCCTGGAAAACGAGAGCAAACGGTCCGTCAGATCAGCGCCGCGCTTGACATTCCTGTGGATCGCCTGAAATCGTTTTTCCGAAACTGAATCATTATTGAGGTTGGTCTCCAGCAGTTCCAGATTTCCTGAAACGACCTGTAGTAAATTGTTAAATTCATGGGCAATACCGCCAGTTAGCTGACCGACGGCTTCCATCTTTTGGCTTTGTCTTAGGCGCTCCTCAAGCGCATGGCGGTCGCTGACGTCCAAAGCCAGCGAGAAATAACCAACGACTTTACCGCCCCGGTCGATGTGGGGGACGTAAGTAATTTCCATCTCCCGAGGAATGCCGTCGGCATAAGTAACCGACATTTCAAATTCCTGAAGTTCGCCCGCCATAGCCGCCTCAATGTGAGGACGAAATTTTTCGTAAACTTCCGCGCCGAGGACGTCTCGGACGGGTTTGCCTATCATCTCCTGGACGGGACGGTTCAACCAAATTTCCGTGGTTTTACTGGCAAACTTATAACATTGATCCATGCCCACATGAATGATCGAGCCGGGAAGGTTGTCCGTGACAAGTCTGAGTTCATTTTCGCGCTCAAGTACGGATTGATGACTGGCGACCAGATCAGTGTGCATGTTGCGCAGGGCAATCCCGATGTCGTCAATTTCATCCGAATTCTTCCGTGCGGAACTAAATTCAGTCGACAATTCCGTCGTTGTTTCAGCCTCCAGGTCCAAACCCTTGATGGCCGCCACCAATTGCCCAAGACGCCGGGTCACCATGCGGTGGAATACAATGAAAACGAAGCCCACGACAAAAAAGGTCTTCACCGCATTGCTGATCAAAATTACGACAATATCCTGCCACAATCTCTCCAGGATCGACGATAGGCTGGCAACAACGGTCAGGACGCCAATGGTCCATACTTCACCACGATAATTCACCTGCATGGGAAATTTGGTGGAGAGAACATTCTCCGAGACCTTTTGACCGACCGACCATTTTGTTTCACCATTAACCTGGATGGAAATGAATTCCATGTCTGGTAGCTTCGACATCCCGGCCAACAGGATTTTGATTTGGGCGTCATCGAACGACCACATGCTGTTGGTCAGACCATCCAAATAACTGGATTCGACCAAGGCGAACCCCCGCTCGATATTGCTGACACCACGGCGGTAGTCGACGAACAACTGGATCGTCGTGGTAACCGCGGTAATCAACGAGCTGAATAGCACCAAGGCCAGAATAAGACGTCGCGCAATTCGACCCTTCGAAACGGTTTCTCCAGCGATATTCGACATGGGCGTCACATTTCCGGTTGCTGGCAATAGTCGGACAGGACTCTATTCTAGACTAATTTACCCAATACTCAGTTAAGATTGATTATCAATGTTATCTGACCGGAACTCTTACGCCGCCCGCCAAATTTGATCAGTTACCGCATTGCTATATATGCGCCAAAAGTGTCCAAAAACCAGTTCGGCGCCGGGATCGTCAAGACTCACCCAAGCCATCCATCGGCACGCCGAATTCCATCTTGGAGCATCTGAGAACCGGCGCCGTTTTGACAGAGGCCACATTGGGCGCGGCAATCAGTTCGGCCGTTAGGAAATTTTGCCAGGCATCCCAATCCCAGGCAACCACCTTCAATATAAAATCGGCTTCACCGGTCAGCATGTGGCATTCGCGGATCATAGGCAACGCCGCCATGCGATGCTCAAAGGCCGACAAATCATCTTCGTGCTGGCTATCCAAGCCGATCCATACGAAAACCGTTAGGCCATAGCCGAGCTCTTCAGCATTCAGGTCCGCATGATATCCGCGAATCAATCCGGCCTGTTCCAGGGCCCGAACACGGCGTAAACAGGGCGGCGCGGAAATACCGACGCGACGGGCCAGTTCCACATTCGTGATGCGCCCTTCGTCGCGCAGCTCTTCCAAGATATGACGGTCGATATTGTCCAGCTTTACCTTTGCCACCAGGGCGGTATCCTTCATTCGGGTCACGGGATATTCAGTGCGAATTCATGGTAGCCTACGCAACAATATTACCCACGCAACAATATTTCAAATTGGTTCCAACTTGTCACCGAATATTACAGCGAATGAATTATCCAGCGCGGTGGAAAAAAACTGCTGGGTCCTGACACCGGGTCATGCCGGGATGGAAAATCAGGCGCTCGCCCTGGCCGCGGCGGTGGGGCTTCCTCACACCGTGAAACGGGTTTATCCCCGCCCGCCCTGGACATGGCTGCCGCCCGGTTGGTGGCCATGGCCCTTAAAGGCGCTGGATGGCGACAGCGACGGTATAGCCGCGCCTTGGCCCGATTTACTGATAACCTGCGGCCGCCGCGCCGTGCCCTATGCATTGCTGGTGAAGCGGGCAAGCGGGGGGGCGACAACAATCGTCCATATCCAGAACCCGCAAACCCGGATTGATGCCTTCGATCTGGTTGCCCCGCCCCGCCACGACCGCCTGCACGGACCCAACGTGATCGAGACCGAGGCCTCATTGCACGGTGTGACCGCCGGTCGCCTGGCGCGGGAGGCGGAGGCTTTCGCCGGACAACTGGCGCACCTGCCCCGACCGCTGGTCGCGGTTTTGATCGGCGGCAGCAATTCCTGTTACCGGTTAACGCCGGAGATTATTGCCACCCTGGCTGAACAGCTCCGCGGTTTGTGCCTGGATCATGGTGTCGGTCTGGCGGTGACACCGTCCCGGCGTACGGGCGCGGAGAATATCCGGGCCCTGCGTCAGGCCCTGTCAGACCTGCCGGCGGTGGTCTGGGATTTTCAGGGCGACAATCCTTATTTCGGCTATCTGGGGCTGGCCGATAGCCTGATCGTCACCTGTGATTCGGTCAATATGGTCACCGAGGCCTGCGCCACCGGGAAACCCGTGCACGTGGTGCATTTGGCGGGCGGCAATCGAAAGTTCAACGAATTCCATGCCAATATGCAAGCCGCCGGCTATACCCGGCCTTTTCAGGGAAGGTTGGAGCAATGGCACTACCAACCGGCCGATGATACCGCTAGGGTTGCGGCTAGAATTCACGACTTGCTTACCGCCAAGGGTAAATCGTCGAGCTGACTTGAAGCCCGGACAGCGGCGCTATACATAGCATGGGTGGGTATGCTCCACTCACTTTGTAAACGATTGACCCAAGTATCAGGAGTGCGTCATGCCGCAGAGCCATCATCGCCGTGTCATCATCCTGGGATCCGGACCCGCCGGCTGCACGGCCGCGATCTACACCGCGCGGGCCGGCCTGAAGCCCATGATGATCCATGGCCTGCAGCCGGGCGGACAGATGACCATTACCACGGATGTGGAGAACTATCCCGGCTTTGCCGAGGTCATTCAGGGCCCCTGGCTGATGCAGCAGTTCGAGGATCAGGCCAAATCCGTCGGCACCGACATCGTCAACGACATTATCGTTGATCTGGATTTAACGGCACGACCGCTGCGGTGTACCGGCGATAGCGGCGATACCTATACGGCCGACGCCCTGGTGATCGCCACCGGTGCTCAGGCGCAATGGCTTGGCTTGGAAAGTGAACAGCGCTTTCAGGGTTTCGGTGTTTCCGCCTGCGCCACATGCGATGGTTTTTTCTATCGCGACAAGCCGGTCTGCGTGATTGGCGGCGGCAATACGGCGGTCGAGGAAGCGCTGTATCTGACTAATTTTGCCTCCAAGGTTACCTTGATCCACCGTCGCGACAGCCTGCGGGCGGAGAAAATTCTGCAGGAACGGCTGCTGCGCCACGACAAGATAGAGGTTCTGTGGGATCACGTCCTGGAAGACGTTCTGGGCGACGACCAGCCCCCCGGTGTCACCGGCGCGCGGGTGCGCAACGTCAAGACGGATGCCGTCAGTGAGCTGGCAGTTGACGGCGTTTTCGTCGCCATCGGCCATGTCCCCCAGACTGAGCTGTTCAAAGACAAGCTGGACATGGACGACGAAGGCTACCTTGTTACGGTGCCCGACAGCACGGCAACGGCCGTTCCCGGCGTTTTCGCCGCCGGTGATGTGCAGGATAAAATCTATCGTCAGGCCGTTACGGCAGCCGGGACCGGCTGCATGGCGGCCTTGGAAGTCGAACGTTATCTGGGCGCACTTGAAGATGGGGCGGCCGAGGCGGCCGAATAGGCATGGATTGGGACAAGCTGCGGGTTTTTCATGCCGTTGCCCTGGCCGGCAGCTTCACCCATGCCGGCGAGGATCTAAACCTCAGCCAATCGGCGGTCAGCAGGCAGATTTCAGCGTTGGAGGAAGAGCTGGGCGTACAGCTGTTCCACCGCCATGCCCGCGGACTGGAGCCGACCGAACATGGCGAGATGCTGTATCAATCAGCCCACGAAGTGTTCGACAAGCTGGCCGCCGTACGGGCCCGCCTGACCGATAGCAAGAACGATCCGGCGGGCGATCTGCGCATCACCACCACGGTGGGCATCGGTTCCACCTGGCTGACACCGCGAACCCATGATTTCCTGCGCCTTTATCCCGATATCCGCCTGTCGATTATCTGCGATGACCGGGAACTGGATCTTGGTATGCGCGAGGCGGATGTGGCTATCCGCATCACCGAACCGCGACAGCCTGATCTGATCAAAAAGCGGCTGTTCACGGTGCACTCCCACATCTATGCCTCGCCGGACTATCTGAAGAAGAACGGCACGCCGCAGAGCATAGACGATTTGGATGATTGTCCGCTGATCGCTTACGGCGACCACGCGCCGACAACTTTGCGCAACGTCAACTGGCCGCGCACGGTTGGCGTCAAACCCCATGGCCGGCCACGAGACACAATTCTGCAGGTGAACAATATTTATGGCCTGTTGCTGGCCATCGAAAGCGGCCTGGGTATCGGCTCTTTGCCTGATTATATGATCACTCCCGATAGACCGTTACAAAGGATCCTACCGGAGGTTGACGGCCCAACCACGGATGCTTATTTCGTCTATCCGGAAGAATTACGAAACACCAAGAGAATCGGGGTGTTCCGGGATTTTCTTGAAGAGCAAGTTCGGCAATGGCGGTTCTAACGGCCACCTAGCCATGCGTTACGCGCATACCTAACATGCATAATTTTCAATGGCGAAACGGGCATTGAATCCTTAAGTTTTAAAATAGGATGTTGCGATGCAGCATTCTCGGTGAACCCTCTCACACCCCCCCGTGTAGATTTGGTTCGCCTAGCGTCTCCCAAGACGTGAAGCCTCCCTGTTAGACTGGCCCGGAAATCTCCGATTTCCGGGCCTTTTTTTTCCCTAAGTATGGCGCTGACGAGGCCGATTATGGAATGATTATGGGCTCCCGGAAGTGTCCATCAACAAGTTGTTCATCGAACCATGCAATATAATGATTCGCCGACTTATGTAAATTCTACGAACTTCAACGCGCCGTACTGTGGAAATTTGCAACCGTAGTTGCTATCGCGCGCCCTCAATAATACGGCCGATATTATGGCGACCTGAAATGAGAAAATTGGTACGCGCGACAGGGATCGAACCTGTGACCTATTGATTAAAAGTCAATTGCTCTACCAACTGAGCTACGCGCGCATCGCGGGGCGGAATTTAGGTCGGCGGCGGGGTTGGGTCAATGCTAATTCGTCCCGATCCAGCGGTTTTTTAGATCGGCTCGATATCGCCCAGCATTGCCCTGGCTTCGTGCTCCCCGGCAAACCCGTCCAGACGGTGATCTTCGATAGCCTGGCGCAGATCAGCCATCAGGTCCTGGTAGTGGCTCAGGTTATGCCAGGTCGCCAGCATGGCGCCCAAAATTTCCTTGGCCTTGAACAAATGATGCAGATAACCGCGGGAATAATTCCGGCACAGGGGGCAACGGCAATCCGCATCCACGGGGCGCGGGTCGTCGGCGTGGCGGGCATTACGGATGTTCAGGGTGGCCCGTCGCGTGAAGAGCTGACCGGTGCGGCCCGACCGGGTCGGCATGACACAATCAAACATATCCACGCCACGCCGCACCGCACCGACAATATCGCCCGGCTTTCCCACCCCCATGAGATAGCGCGGCCGGTCTGACGGCAGGTGCGGCACCACCGCATCTAGGGTCGTAAAAGTCAGCTCCTGCCCCTCCCCCACGGCCAGGCCGCCAATGGCATAACCATCAAAGCCGATGCCTTGCAGGGTGGCGGCGGACTCGGCCCGCAGATCGGCGTACATGCCGCCCTGGACGATGCCGAACAGGGCATAGCCGGGCCGTTCAACGAAGTTCCCCCGGCAGCGTTCCGCCCAGCGCATGGACAGGCGCATGGATGTCGCCGCAACCTCTTCCGTGGCCGGATACGGGGTGCATTCATCGAACGCCATGGTGATATCGGCATCGAGCAGATTTTGCACTTCGATGCTGCGCTCCGGGCTCAAGTGCATCTCGGTGCCGTCAATATGGGATTTGAAGGTGACGCCGGCCTCGTCCATTTTGCGCAGGCTGCTCAGGGAATAAACCTGGAAGCCGCCCGAATCCGTCAGAATGGGCCGCTGCCAATGCATGAAATCGTGCAGGCCGCCAAGTCGCGCGATCCGCTCGGCTCCGGGGCGCAGCATCAAGTGGTAGGTGTTGCCAAGGACAATGTCCGCCCCTGTCTCACGCACAGCCTCCGGCGTCATGGCCTTGACGGTGGCCGCCGTGCCGACAGGCATGAAGGCGGGGGTGCGGATTTCACCATGGGCCGTCGTCAACCGCCCGACGCGGGCAGCGCCGTCCGTGGCGAAGACTTCCATGGCGAAGGCGGTCATGCCGCCTCCAGCAGGCAGGCATCGCCATAGGAATAGAACCGATAACCAGCCCGAATAGCATGGGCATAGGCGGCCTGCATCGCCTCCAGGCCGGCGAAGGCGGCGACCAGCATGAACAGGGTCGAACGCGGCAGATGAAAATTGGTCACCAGCACATCTGCCACACGGAATTTATAACCCGGCGTGATAAAGATATCGGTGTTGCCTTCGTAAGCCTTCAGGCCGGCGCTTTCCAGCAGCCGCAAAGAGGTAGTGCCGACCGCCACGACCCGGCCGCCCTCTGCCTTGGTTTGCCTGATCCGTTGCGCCAAATCTTCGTCCAGGCGGCCCCATTCGCTATGCATGACATGGCCATCCGTATCGGCCGCGCTGACCGGCAAAAAGGTGCCCGGGCCCACATGCAATGTCACCTCGCCCCGCGCAATGCCCAGCTCCGTGAAACGGGACAGCATGCTTTCGGTGAAATGCAGACCGGCGGTCGGTGCCGCGACGGCGCCGTCGTGGCGGG
>JABIRL010000182.1 GCA_018667855.1 Rhodospirillaceae bacterium | reverse complement strand
CTGGTCGCTGCGTTCAGCCGGGCCGGACCGGCGTGCGAGATGGTTTGGCGCACGGCCCGGGCGGATGATGACTTCGCTGCCCTGTGCCCCTATCTGGAAGAGGTGGTGGCCCTGGTCCGCGAGAGGGCAGCGGCCAAGGCCGAGGCCTTTGGCTGTTCGCCCTATGATGCCCTGCTGTCGCAATATGAACCGGGTCTTGGCACGGCGGATATCGACCGTGAATTTGACCATCTGGCCGCCTTTCTGCCCGGCCTGCTGGATCGCGTACTGGCCCGGCAGGTTGAACCACCGGCGGCGCCGGAGCGGCTGGACGCGGCGGTGCAGGAAGGCCTGTCCCGGCATCTGCTCGGCGCTTTGGGCTTTGATTTTACGCATGGCCGGTTGGATGTTTCCCTGCATCCTTTTACGGGCGGGGTGGCGGATGATGTGCGCCTGACCACCCGTTATGACGAGGCTGACCCCCTGGGCAGCCTCTACCCCGCCCTGCATGAAGGCGGCCATGGCATGTACGAACGCGGCCTGCCCACCGCCTGGCGAGGCCAGCCGGTGGGCCAGTCCATGGGCATGGCGGTGCATGAAAGCCAGTCCCTGCTGGTGGAGATGCAGGTTTGCCGGGGTGATGCCTTCCTGGGCTTCCTGGCGCCCTTGCTGGCCGAGATGGGCGGTGTCTCGGGCCCGGCCTGGGAAGGACCAGGTTTGGCCCGGCGGGTGCGTCACGTGGCCCGCTCCCTGATCCGGGTGGAGGCGGACGAGGTGACGTATCCCCTGCATATCATCCACCGTTACCGGCTGGAAAAGGCGTTGCTGTCCGGCGATTTGGCGGTCGCCGATCTGCCCGGCGCCTGGCGCGAGGGCATGGCGCAACTAGTCGGCATCAAGGTACCCAACGACCGCGACGGCTGTATGCAGGATATTCATTGGATGGATGGCGCCTTCGGCTATTTTCCCACGTATACCCTGGGCGCTATGGCGGCGGCGCAGATCTATCAGGCCGCCGCCGCCGCGCTGCCGGATTTGCCGGCGGATCTGGCCCGGGGCGATTTTGGACCCCTGATGGCGTGGCAGGCGCGGCATGTGCACAGCCAGGGCCGGCTGCACCCGTCGGCCGATGAGCTGTTGAAAGCGGCGACGGGCGGGCCCTTGGATAGCGGGATTTTCAGACGGCACCTTGAAAAGCGTTACTTGGCTGGATAGGTTGGCGGCTCGCTTTTTTTGGAGTTCCCATCGTGCAATATATCTCAACCCGCGGTCAGGCCCCCGATCTAGATTTCGGTGATGTGCTGTTGACCGGGCTGGCCAGGGACGGCGGCCTGTACGTCCCGTCCGATTGGCCGCAATTGAGCCACGACGATCTGCGCGGCCTGGCCGGGCTGCCCTATTCGGAGGCCGCCGCCCGGATCCTGCAGCCCTTCATGGATGGTATCGGGGGGGATGAATTGCTCGAGATGACCCGGGCCGCCTATACGTCGTTCGCCGATCCCGGCGTCGTGCCCTTGCGGCAATTGTCGGATGGCCATTGGTTGATGGAGCTGTTCCATGGCCCCACCCTGGCCTTCAAGGATGTGGCCATGCAGCTGCTGGGCCGCCTGTTCGACCGTGAACTGAGCCGGCAGCAGCGCCGGGTGACAATCGTGGGTGCGACTTCGGGGGATACGGGTTCCGCCGCGATCGAGGCCTGCAAGGACCGGGACGCCATCGATATCTTCATCCTCTATCCCCACGGCCGAGTGACGGAGGTGCAGCGCCGGCAGATGACCACGGTACTGTCGGACAATGTGCACAATATCGCCATCGAGGGCACCTTCGATGATTGTCAGGCCCTGGTTAAGGCGGCATTCAACGATCTGGCCTTCCGTGACGAAATTTCCATGTCGGCGGTCAATTCCATCAACTGGGCCCGTGTTGTGGCCCAGGTGGTCTATTACATCACCACCGCCGTGGCCCTGGGCGCCCCGGACCGCAAGGTCAGCTTCGCCGTGCCCACGGGGAATTTCGGGTGTGTTTTTGCCGGCTATGCGGCGGCGCGCATGGGCCTGCCCATGGACAAGCTGATCGTCTCCACCAACCGCAATGATATCCTCTACCGGTTTTTCCAGACCGGCAGCTACCGCATGGATCAGGTGGTGGCGACGCAAAGCCCGTCCATGGATATTCAGGTGGCGAGCAACTTTGAACGCCTGTTATTCGACCTGGCGGACAGGGATGGCGGCACCGTTCGGCGGCAAATGGCGGAATTGGCGGAACAGGGCGGGTTTGAAGTGCCGCCGGCGGCCTTGCAACAGGCGCACCGGATTTTCCGCTCACATCGGGTGGACGAGGCGGCCACGACGGCGACTATTGGCGATGTCTACCGCGATAACGGCATCATCATTGATCCTCATACGGCAGTTGGCCTGCGGGCTGCGTTGGATCTCGTGCCAGACGGCCCCGTGATCACCCTGGCCACGGCCCATCCGGCAAAGTTTCCCGACGCGGTGGAAAAGGCCTGTGGCATCCGCCCGCCGTTGCCGGCGCACCTCACGGACCTATATGAACGCGAGGAACGTTATGCCACACTGCCCAACGACCTGGCGACGCTGCAGGACCATATCCGCGGCCTGCGCAGAAACTAAAAGTTCATACCGGGGAAATTTATTGGGGATATAACAGACCGTGACAGCGCAAATGACGACCCTGGCCAACGGCCTGCGGGTCATATCCGAGGGCCGCGAAGGGGTGCAGACGACCGCCGTGGGCGTTTGGGTCGACGCCGGCGCCCGCTATGAGACCATCGCCAACAACGGCGTCGCCCATATGCTGGAACATATGGCGTTCAAGGGCACGGAAAGCCGCAGCGCCCGGGATATAGCGGTGGAGATCGAAAGCGTCGGCGGCCATTTGAACGCCTACACATCGCGTGAACATACCGCCTATTTCGTTCGCGTGCTGAAGGAGGATCTGGCCCTCAGTGTCGATATTCTGGCCGATATCCTGCAGCGCTCCACCTTCGAGGCGGAGGAGCTGGAGCGGGAACGGGAAGTCATCATTCAGGAAATCGGCCAGTCCGAGGATACCCCTGATGACATTATTTTTGATCGTCTGCAGGAAGTCTCATTCCCCGATCAGGCCCTGGGCCGTTCCATCCTGGGTCCCGCCGAGGGCGTGGCGACTATGGGGCGCCAGGTGTTGCTGGATTTCATGGCGGAACATTATACCGCGTCCCGTCTGCTGCTTTGCGCGGCCGGCGCGGTTGACCACGATGCCTTGGTGAAACTGGCGGAGCAGAAATTCGGCACCTTACGCCAGGGTGGGCATAATCCATTCGAACAGGCGGTCTTTCATGGCGGCGAGCACCGCGACGAACGGGATCTGGAACAGGTGCATTTCACCCTTGCCCTGCCCGCGCTGGCCTATGACGATGATGATTTTTATCCCATGCAGGTGATGTCGACGGTGCTGGGTGGCGGCATGTCCTCGCGTCTGTTCCAGGAAGTGCGGGAGAAGCGCGGCCTGTGTTATTCCATCTTCTGCTTCGCCTCATCCTACAAGGAATGCGGCGCTTTCACGGTTTATGCCGGCACCGGGGCGGATCAGGTGGGTGAACTGGTGCCGGTGATCTGTGACGAATTACTGCGCCTGGGCGAGAATGCGGGCCGCGAGGAAGTGGACCGGGCCCGCAACCAGTTGAAAGCCGGTACCCTGATGTCATTGGAAAGTTCGGCCTCGCGGGTCGAACAATTGGCCCGCCAGACCTTGGTCTTTGGCCGCCAGATCCCGGTTGAGGAATTGATCGAACGGATCGATGCGGTGGACCTACAGGCCGTGCGGCGGGTCGCGAGCCGCATTGCTGGCGCCGCCAACCCCGGCTCGAATTTGGCCGTGGCCGCTCTGGGCCCCATCTCGGGCCTTGCCAGCCAGGCCGAAATTGCGGCAAGGTTCGCTAAAGGTTAAGTGAAATAATCATAACGGATATGGAACGTGTCTGCATTTCTGCGTAATCCGCCCTGGATCGGCAGCCCACCGACGCTCAAGGGTCAACGAGTCTATCTTCGTGCGCCGCAACTTTCGGACTGGTCGGAATGGGCCCGTTTGCGTGCCGCCTCGCGTGATTTTTTGACACCGTGGGAGCCTACATGGCTGGAAGACGAGTTGACCAAGAACGCCTACCGTCGCCGACTGCGCCGTTATGCCCGCGATTCCCGAGACGGTGTCGGTTATGCGTTTTTCGTATTTCGCCGCGAGGATGACTGCCTGCTGGGCGGCATAACCCTGTCCAACGTGCGCCGTGGTGTCACGCAATCCTGTTCCATGGGCTACTGGATGGGTCAGCAATACGCCGGCCAGGGTCTGATGCAAGATGGCGTCACGACCTCCCTGTCGTTCGTCTTTGACGAATTAGGTCTGCACCGGCTGGAAGCTGCCTGTCTGTCCACGAACGACGCCTCGACCACGGTATTGCTTAAGACCGGGTTTCAAAAAGAAGGCTATGCCCGCAAGTATCTGCGCATCAACGGGAAATGGAGCGATCACGTCCTGTTCGCCATGCTGCAGACCGACCGCAAGGACGATACCTAGGGAATTCATGCCTTTCATTGGCAACGACGACGGTGTCTTGATTTCGGTGCGCCTGCGTCCCGGCGCCTCCGCGAACCGTATTGACGGTATACAGGCCATGGCGGACGGCGGTCGGCGTTTGTGCCTGCGGGTGACGGCCGTACCGGAAAAAGGCAAGGCTAATCAAGCCATGATCAAGCTGCTGGCCAAAGCCTGGCGGATTGCGGCCGGGCGGTTGTCGGTGGTCAGCGGCGCCAAGGACCGGAACAAGAAACTATTGTTGCAAGGCGATGGCGGCGCCGATCTGGTGAGATTGCGTCAATGGCAGCAGGATCAGATTAGCGATTGAATTCAGGCATTAATCCGTCTGCTCCGCCTGCACGGCTTGCAGACCAGAAGTGTCCCAGGGTCGTTCCAGCGTGGGCGCGCCGAAATGATAACCTTGCAGGTATTTGACGCCCCGATCTCGCAAGGCCTGGGCTTCCGCTTCCGTTTCCACGCATTCGCCGACAACTTCGGCGTTGAAGCCTTCCGCCAGGTCAAGCAGCGTCTGGACGAACAGCTGGTTTTCCTTGTTGGACGGCAGATCCTGCACGAACTGGCCGTCAATCTTCACGATATCCACCGACAGGGCTTTCAAATGCCGGTACGACGTATAGCCGGCGCCGAAGTCGTCCAAGGCGATGCGACAGCCAAGATCACGCAGCTTGTTGGCGAAACGGGCGGTTTCCTCGTAATCCATCATGGCGACGGTTTCCGTGATCTCAAAGATCAGACGATCGGCAACGCCCGAATGGATATGCACCAAAGAGAGCAGACGGTCGAGAGACGATGGATCGGTGGCTGTCATGCCGGATATATTGACGGCCAGGTTGACGTGATCGACCTGCTCCATCTCCAGCAAGGCCATCTCCAGGGTATGAACATCCAGTCGGCGGATCAGTCCCAGCTTTTCCACCACCGGAATGAACAAACCGGCGGGGATCAATTCGCCCTTTTCATTCAACATACGCAACAGGCATTCATATAACTGGGTCTCGCCCGTGACGCTGTCGATGATCGGCTGCACGGCAAAGGTCAGGCGGCCGTCTTTCATAGCGCGCATGACCGCATCCCCGGTCGCCAGTGATTTGCGTCGGGTCGCGTCGCGATTGGCCGAGGTTCGGTGCAGCACGAAACGGTCGCGCCCACGTTGTTTGGCCTTGGACAAGGCTTCCTCTGTCCGGCCCATGATCTCGCGGCTGGTGGTGGCGTCCTTTGGCATCAGGGTGCCGCCTAATGACAGGGAAACGGCCAAGGGCCCGGCTTCCGTGGTTACCTCGCGTTGGCGGGTGCCGGAAAGAATCTGCTCCGCGACCTTGCGTAACTCCACTTCCGTGGCGCCCGGCAGGATCAGGCCAAACTGATTTCCGCCGGCCCGGCCGATGATGTCGTCCACACCGGTACAGTCTTCTATCCGCTTGCCAACATCGACGATCACCGAATCCGCGATATCGAAGCCATAGTCGTCGTTCAGCATACTCAGACGGTCAATATTGACCATGAGGTAGGCAGCCGAGCTGCCGTCATCACGGCATTTCGCCAGCACTTCGTCCAGGGTTTCCTGCAGACGGGCTCTGTTTAAATGACCGGTCAGGCGGTCAAAATAGGCCATCTGCTCCAGGTCGAACTCCCGCCGTTTCCACGGCGTGACGACGCGCATCAAACCATTAAATTGTGCCGGTTTGCCGTTTTGACCCGGTTCGACACTGCCCTGTTCCTCAACCCATTCAAAGCCGCCGTCCGAGCGGCGGATCTTGAACTCACAGCTATAGGCCTCGCCATTATCAAACAGCGCGGATAGGGCGATGGCCCGGGCCGGCAGATCGTCCGGTGCGATACGTTTGTTCAATTCAGCGGCCACGTCGGGTAGGTCATGATCGATCATGCCCAGAGCCTGGGCCGCGCCGTCCGACCAATCAAGATCGCCGGAAACGATATCCCAGCTGTAAATAGCCTCTCCCGCCGCGCTGATGGTGCGGGCGAGTCGGTGACTGGTCCAATTGGTGTCAGTATCCATGGCTTGTTCGGGCGAATTCTGTCCCATAATCAATCACATCAAAAAAGTTAAAGTGCCGTTAGCCCTCAATGATTAAGACTAAACTTAGCTGAGCAGGTGTTAAGAAAACCCAAATATCCGTATTTATTTGTGGAGTGCCAAGATCGGCCTGATTACGTTGGGACTACGCCGTTCGACAGGCCGAAGTTGATGCGCCAAATAATCGCGATTTCTTCAGTTATCCGGTCCGGCTCTTGCTACGGTCTGTCCACCTGGGATCGGTAGCAATCGGCAATTGCGCCGGCGGTGGCGAACCAAAGGCCGTCAATAGTCCGCAAATGGTCAAGGATCTGATCCAGATAGCGGATACGTTGGGGCTGGCCAATCACCCAGGGATGCAGCCCAAGGCTCATCATGCGGCCGCTCCGTCCGCTGTCTTGGTACATGCGGTCGGCGGCCGTCATGACCATTTGGCCATACCGTGGCGCCGTTAGCTGCCGCAGCGCCATGAGCGTACTGTCGTCCCATTCCACGTGATAGGGCAGGGACACCAGCGGGGGATCCAGGGTTAGCCAATAGGGTTGGTCGTCGTTGGGCCAATCGCCCAGATAATCCGCTCCGGCGGCGGCCAGTAATTGCGGGGTACGGGGACTTTCGCCAAAATCCTGACCAATCCAGCCGACCCGTTCGGCACCGCTGCTGCGCCGCACCTCGGCCATTGCCGTATTGATGTAATCCTCTTCCTGGGCCGCGCTCATCCGCGAGGAGATCATGCGGGTCGCGCGGTCGCCATGGGCGGCGATTTCATAACCCCGGCGCAGACATTCCTCGATCAGCCGCGGGCGGGCCCGGCACAGATCGGCGTTGGCGGCGACGGTGACCGGCATTTTGTGGCGGTCCAGCACCTCCAACAGACGGAACAGCCCAACCCGGTTGCCATATTCCCGCGTCGAATAGGTGCGGTAATCGGGGAAAAAATTTCCGAATTCACCGCGAAACCGGGCATCCTGGATGGCAGTGGCGGGCGGCTGCAATTCCCATTGTTCCAGATGCAGTACGATCCAGACAGCCAGGCGGTTTTTTCCGGGCCAGACCAGTTCCGGCCGCGTGGTGATGGCGGAATAGGGATAAAGGCGATGGTCCATGCCGGGCTGGCGGCGATCAGGCATTGTCATCACCTCCCAGATGGGCGGTCACCTTGTCCCACATTTCAGCGTAGTACCAATCGGCGATTTCCTCGCCGGTGGCCTGCCAGACGCCGTCATGGGACAGAATATAGTCCAGGGCCTGCTCCAAATATCCAATTCTGTGGGGCTGTCCCATCATATAAGGGTGCAGGGCCAGGCACATGATGCGCGGTTGTTCGGCGCCTTCGGCATAAACCGTGTCGAAATAGTCTTTTATCATGACCAGGAAATCATCGGCTTCTTGCGCCCTGTTATGCAACACGGCATCGTTCAGCTCCATGCTGTAGGGCACGGTCAACAGCCGGCCCCGGCGCACGTTCATCGGCCCCGGTTGATCATCATGGACCCAATCGGCGTAATATTTGATTCCAGCCTCGGCCACCAAATCGGGCGTGTTCAGGGTGTGAGAGGCGGCCGGCGAGAACCAGCCGGGCAGCTGCCGCCCCGTCAGGCGGCGATAGGTATCCACGCATTCCTCGATAATCGCCCGCTCGGCCGGCTCGTCCAGGCCCCACAGGTATTGGGTATTGTAGATGCCATGACACAGAACATCCCAACCGCGCTCCTCGCAGGCCGCCATGATCTCGGGGTAATGTTCGAAAACACTAAGGTTCAAGGAGACCGTGCAGCGCACATCGAAATGGTCCATGACATCGAACATGCGCCACAGCCCGACCCGGTTGCCGTAATCCTTAAGGCCGTAACCCAGGATGTCGGGATGGGGCATGCGCGGCCAGGGATCGCGGAGGCGCACGGGATCGGGCAGATATTCATAATGTTCGATATTCGGGCAGACCCACAGGGCGACCCGGGCGCCGTTTGGCAGCTCCAGCCGCGGCCGGTTGATAATGGGCGAATAGGTCAGGCGTTCCATAGTATGATCTTGCCACAGGCTTGAGCCGCGCCCAAGCTCGGCGCACAATAGAAGACAAGAAACCAGCTTATTCTGACCGGAGGCTTGCCATGTATCCCCAACCGATCGTGATCGAACCGACCGTCTTTGCCCAAGTGCCAGACGAATTGCAGCTATTGGACAAGGAGTCCCACATGTCGCGGGATATATTCCGCGGCCGGCCCCTGGGCTCGTTCCTGGAAGGCCCTTCGTTCGACCGGGACGGCAATCTGTTGGTGGTGGATATTGCTCATGGCCGGATTTTCAAAATCTCCGAGGGCGGCGAATTTTCCGTGCTGGCGGATTACGACGGCAGCCCCAATGGTTTGAAGATCCACCAGGATGGCCGCATTTTCGTTGCCGACCGGCAGAACGGCATCGTCGAGGTTGATCCCGTCAATGGCAAGGTCTCGGTCTATATCGGACCGGATCAACTGCCGGGGTACAAGGGCGTCAATGATCTGTTCTTTGGCGCCAATGGCGATCTATATTTTACCGACCAGGGCGATACCGGTCTGCACGACCCCACCGGACGGGTCTTTCGCCAGGATACCGACGGCGCTCTGCATTGCCTGATCGATAATGTACCCAGCCCCAACGGCCTGGTCATGGATCCGAATGAAACCTTGCTCTATATCGCCGTGACCCGCGCCAATGCGGTCTGGCGCATGCCGTTCCGCAAGGATGGCAGCGTCAACCGGGTCGGCCTGTTCGCCCAGCTGGTGGGCGGCATGGGGCCGGACGGCATGGCCATGGACGTGGCCGGCAATCTATCCATCGCGCATGCCGGTTATGGTGCTGTCTGGCTGTTTTCCGCCATGGGGCTGCCGCTTTACAAGATCCCCGATCCCGACGGCAGTCCCTTTACCACCAACCTGGCCTATGGCGGTCCGGACAATTGTTCGCTGTTCATTACCTCGTCCTTCAGCGGCAAGATCCTGCGCGCCGAACTGCCAACGCCGGGTCAGATCATGTATGCCCACATGGACTGAGCCTGTAGACGTCGCGCTAGAGCAACCCTCGGTCAATTGGATTCAATTGACCGCGGATAAGTTGCTCTTTCTTAAAGGTTTTAGCGCATGGCCGCGCGTTCAATTGAACGCGACATGCGCTAGGCCGCCGACGAGGCCGTGGGAACGGTAAGCAGGGCGAATAGGGCCTCAGGATCATCGGCGCCGCGCAATTTGGCGCAGACGCCTTCGTCGCGCAGCAAGCGGGACACCCGGGCCAGGGCCTTCAGGTGATCGGCGCCGGCGGATTCGGGCGCCAAAAGCAGAAAAATTAGATCGACCGGCTGTTCGTCGATAGCGTCGAAATCAATCGGCTTGGGCAGGCGGGCGAATAGGCCGTGCAGCTTCTCCAACTCCTGCATCTTGCCATGCGGTATGGCGATGCCGCGGCCGATGCCCGTGGTGCCCAGTTTTTCCCGCTGCAGCAGGACATCGAAAATCACCCGCTCATGCAACCCGGTCAGGGTCGCGGCCTGTTGCGAGAGTTCCTGCAAGGCTTGTTTTTTGCTGCCGGCCTTGAGGTTGGCGACAACCCCGCCGGGCGCCAGCAATTCCACCATTTCCATTTGCACGGCCCCTATTTCGCCCCATCGTCGCTGTTGCTGACGTCATTATTACCGGCGTCGTTACCGGCATCGCTATTGCCCGAGGCATCCGCCACCAAGTCAATCCAGCCGATATGGCCATCTGGACGGCGGTATACCACGTTCAGGTGCCCGTTGCCGGAATTTCGGAACATCAAAACGGGTTGCTCGGCCAAATCCAGCTGCATTACGGCCTGGCCTACGGTGCGGCGATGGATATCGGTGGTATGTTCGGCCACGATAACGGGCTGAAACTCCTCCGGAACCTCATCCGCCTCCGATTCGCTCTCCAGCACATAACTTTGCGCCATATAGCCATCCCGTTCAGGACGTTCACCACCGTGGTGATCACGTAAGCGGCGCTTATAGCGGCGCAGGCGTTTTTCCAGACGTTCCGAAGCGTGGTCGAACGCCTGGTAAATGTCGGCCGCTTCGGCGCGCGCCTGGGCGTGAATGCCCTGGCCCACATGGACCGAACAATCGGCGCGGTATCCTTGGCCTTCCCGGCTGAACACCACACGGGCATCCAGGGGGTTGGAAAAATATTTGGCCACACCGTTTTGCAAGCGTTCGTCAACATGGCTGCGCAGAGCGTCACCCACGTCGAGCTGCTTGCCTGAAACAAGGATTTGCATGACGTTTTACTTTAGCTGGTTTTGGGTCAAATTTGTCAACAGATATTGCCGGCTGACAGCACATCTCTCATCACCGCGCCGGGGCCGAAAAAGTCGCTCCGGCAGCAAGGAGCCGGGAACATAGTGCCGCCTTTGCGGCCTGTCAACCGACCGCGCGAACTTCCATACGCTTGGCTCTGCGGCGCTGAACCGAGGACGGGATACCCATGGCATCGCGGTACTTGGCCACGGTACGCCGGGCGATATCAACGCCGGATGTACGCAGCATATCCACCAGTTTGTCATCGGAAAGCACGGTGGTTGCCGTCTCTCTCTCGATCAGCCCGCGCAGTTGTTCACGCACCGCCTCGGAAGAAAGGTCATCGCCGCCGTCGGCGGAACTCAACGCGGACGTGAAGAAATATTTCAATTCGAATATGCCCCGCGGCGTGGCGACATATTTGTTGGATGTGACCCGGCTCACCGTACTTTCGTGAATGCCGACGATCTCGGCGATGGCGCGCAGGTTCAGCGGGCGCAGGTCCTGTACCCCGTTTGCCAGGAAGCCGTCTTGCTGGCGCACCAGTTCGGAGGCGACCGATAGAATTGTGCGGGCCCGTTGATCCAGGGACTTGATCAGCCAGTTTGCCGATTGCAGGCATTCCGAGATATAGGCCTTGTCTTCCTTGCGCCGGGCCGCCTCGTTCACTTCGGCATAATACTGCCGGTTGACCAACAGGCGGGGCAGAGTGCCACTGTTCAATTCCACGCTCCAGCCGCCATCTGCCTTCTCCAGCACGAAAACGTCGGGCACCACCGGGGCGGCGACATCATAATCAAAGGCCAGTCCGGGTTTTGGGTTCAGTGCCTTCAGCTCCGCGATCATATCCTGGACATCTTCGGCGCCGACTCCGCAGATTTCACACATTCGCGGCACATCCATGGTCGCCAGAAGAGCCAGATTCTCGACCAGCGCCTGCATGGCCGGGTCATAGCGGTTTTTTTCCCGCAACTGGATGGCCAGGCAATCGCTCAAGTCGCGGGCAAAAATGCCCGGCGGATCCAGACGTTGCATCTGTTCCAGCACCACATCGACCAATTCGACCTCGCAGCCCAGGCGGTCGGCGATAAATTCGGTGTCTTCGCTCAGATAGCCCGCATCGTCCAAATGATCGACCAGGTCCTGGCCGATCAGGCGCAAGGCCGGCTCCATCAACAGGACGTTCATTTGTTCCAGTACGTGGTCCTTTAGGGTGGTTTCCCCGCTCAGCACCTGTTCAAGGGTGACGGTCGCCGACTGACCGCCCGACAGTCCCGTGCTGGCGCCCGACCAATCGCCGACTTCAAAGCCGTCGGCATTGGCTTCTTTGCCGCTGCCGGCACCACTGTCATCGCCGGTCGGCCTGTCGGTCACGCTATCATTGTTGTAACTTTCGCCGTAATCGGCATCCAATGGGCCGGCGGCGCCATCCAGGCTATTGGCGCCGGGCATATCGCCGTCACCCAGTTCCACCGCCGCGGCATCGCCCACGGTACCGTCATCGCCAATGCCGTCACTGGCCGCGATCGCTTCGCCCATGACATCAACCATCGGGTCGTCGATTTGGTTGCTGTCTTCAAGTCCGCCGTCAACGCCGGTGCCGTCCGGGTCGGCCCGTTCAAGAATTGGATTGCGTTCCAGTTCCTGCTCCACATATTGGCTCAATTCCAGATTTGTCAGTTGCAGCAGACGGATAGCCTGCTGCAACTGCGGGGTCATGACCAGCGCCTGGGTCTGACGAATATCCAGTCTTGGACCAATGGCCATGATGCCCGCCCCTACACCAGCGAACTACAGCGAAAAACGTTCGCCGAGGTACACCCGGCGAACATCATCATGGTCAACCACATCCGCCGGCGCGCCGGAGGTCAAGACCCGGCCCTCGTGCAGGATGTAGGCACGGTCGATAATATCCAGGGTCTCGCGCACATTGTGATCGGTGATCAGCACACCGACACCGCGATCCTTCAAGTGCGAGACCAGATCACGAATCTCCCCCAGAGCGATGGGATCGATACCCGCCAGGGGCTCGTCCAACAATATGAAGCTGGGGTGAGAAGCCAAGGCACGGGCAATCTCCACCCGGCGTCTTTCGCCGCCGCTTAGAGCCAGAGCCGGTGTGCGGCGCAAATGAGAGATGGAGAACTCCGCCAGCAGATCCTCCAGCATGGCCTCCCGCCGTTCCCTGTCGCCTTCCACGACCTCGAGCGCGGCGCGAATGTTGTTTTCGACGGTCAGGCCCCTGAAAATCGAAGCTTCCTGGGGCAGATAACCGACGCCAAGACGGGCCCGGCGATACATGGGCCAGTCGGTAACGTCCTGGCCATCCACAAAGATGGAGCCCGTATCGGGCGCCAATAGCCCCGTGATCATATAGAAACAGGTGGTTTTGCCGGCGCCGTTCGGTCCCAGCAGGCCAACGGCCTCGCCCCGCTGCACGACCAGAGAGACATCCCGAACCACCGGGCGTTTGCGAAAGCGCTTGCCGATTTTTTCCGCACGCAGGCCCTGGCGTTCAGCAACCAGCTTCGGCGGCCCGTCATTTTCGGGGCCGTCATTATTGTCGGATGGGCCTTCGCGCTGCATATTATTTCGTTCGTTGTCCGCGTTCATTGCTTTTCATCCCCCCTGGCGTATCAGAACAGGGTTACCGATCACTTACTTTTTCGCGTCTTTTCTCATTATATATTTCTACTTGGCCTTGCCGCTTTTACGCTTCGGCGGCACGAAGCGGCCGTGCACGCGGCCTCCGCTAATCTGGCTTCGTCCCGTCGCCATGTCCATGACCAGCTTCTTGCCCCGCAAAACGTTCTGGCCCCGGGTCAGAATGACCGTCCCGGTCAGGGTCAAACGCTGCTCGGCGACGTCATAAATGCCCATGTCGCCCTGCGCCGTTTCGCTGGCCGAAGAAACGAAAACCTTGTCAATGGCATCGATCCGGATGATCGTACTGCCGCTATTGGCCGCATTGGCAGCGGATTTGTCGGATGCCTGCCGATACCAAACCTTCAATTGTTCGGCCCGCAGTTTGATGCGGCCCTGTGTGGCGATCACATTGCCCGTAAAAATCGCCAAACTCTGTTCCTGGCGAATTTCCAGATTGTCGGCATTGATGTCGATGGGCTGGTCCGTGTCGATCGAACCCGCCGGTTTTTGCGTCGGTTTCTGCCCAGACTTTTGCGCCGCGGCAAAATCCGGCCCGATGCCGAAAGATAGGATCGCCAGAATGGTCCATGCTGCAATTCGAACCGCGCCGCGCCGCTGCCTCGTCATATTCTATCCCCGTCCCTGCGCCACGAGGTGCATCCTTACATTGCCCTGGAAAATCAGACGCCGACCAAAATTCTCGACCTCGAGACGATCCGCCCGCAAGGTGCCGAAGGGGCCCTGGCCGGCGACCGGTTTGTCGGACACCGCCCGGCCGCTGTTCAGATCGATATCCGCCACCTGGGCGTTGAACTCATAGCCTTGGTCGGAAAACAGGTTGATACTGCCGTTCAGGCGCAGCTGATGGCGCTGTTGATCAAAAACGCCACTGTCGGCCAAAATCGTGAACCAGCGGCCGTCCGCCATGGCCATGTCGGCCTGCAGCTGCATCAAGGTGATGATGCGTTGGTCTTTCGGGTCCTGGGTCGCCCGGGCGGCGGTGACTACATAAGGCCGGTTGCGGGCATCGGTACCCAGATAACGGGGTCGCAACATGGTCAGTTCCGCGGCGCCCCCATCATCGGTACTGACATAATCCAGATGGAAGCCGGTCGCCTCGCGCAGTTCATTGGGCCAAATCACCACCGCCACCACCAAGCCCAGGGCCAACAGCGGTAGCAGCAGTTTCATCATGCCGACGAAGCGGCTATAGCGCGGTGAGACCCGTACCCGGTGACGATCCGGATCGAATTCGAAACGCCGTGCGCCGCCGTCAATCTTGCCAATCCCACTATGGCCGCCGCCGGTGGCCTTGCCGCCGGTGGCCTTGCCGCCGGGGGTTTCGGTTGCCATGTCGGTGTCCATGGTCGCCATCCCCTAGGCGATACCGGCGCGCAGGATGTCGTGGACGTGTAAAATACCCAACGGCAGGGCATCGTCGGCCACGAACAGGCAAGTGATTTTATTGTCGTTCATGAAGCCAAGGGCTTCCGCCGCCAGGGCATCGGGACGAATGGTCTTTGGCCCCGGTGTCATGACATCACCGACCACCTTAGCCATCAGGTCGTCGTCCATGTGGCGGCTTAAATCACCATCGGTGACAATGCCGATCAGGGCGCCGCCGCCGTCGATCACGCCAACGCAGCCAAAACGTTTCTCGGTCATGATCAGGATGGCCGCCGACATCGGCGTGGCAACGCCGCAAATGGGCAGTTCATCCCCTTTGTGCATCAGGCCGTCGACCTTGATGAATTCCCGGCCCAAAAGACCGCCGGGATGCAAAACGCCATATTGATCCGCCGAAAATCCGCGCCGTTCCATCATGGCGACCGCCAGGGCATCGCCCAGGCCCAGCATCATGGTGGTCGATGTGGTGGGGGCCCGTCCAATGGGGCAGGCTTCCGCCATCGCGGGCAAAACCAGGGCCACATCGGCGGCGGAGGCGAGGGTCGAAGGCGCCTTTCCGACCATGGCCAGCAGCGGTATACGGCGAAATTTCGCATAGGCAACCAAATCATTCAGTTCCGGTGTTTCGCCGGAATTCGACAGGGCCAGCACGGCGTCATCGGGACCGATCATACCCAGATCGCCATGGCTGGCCTCGCCTGGGTGAACGTAATGGGCCGGCGTTCCGGTAGAGGCCAGTGTGGCGGCGATCTTGCGGGCGATATGGCCGCTTTTGCCCATGCCGCTCACCACCAGCTTTCCCTTGATGTCGGCGAGTGTTTCCACCGCGGCGTCGAAATGCTGATCCAATTGATCCGCCAGCTTGCCTAATGCCTCGGCTTCAAGACGCAGGACCCGTGCCGCGACCGCACGAATATCGCCTTGCACCCCTTCCGGCATGTCTCTATTGGTTTCAGCCGTCACCGTATAAGCCTTTGATAACGCAGTATTTTGATAGAAACATAGCACGAAACCTCCCGTTCGCCAATTGTGTATGCGAAATTCATGCCAACTTTGCATTTTTTTCGGTGCAGGGGCCAGGAATAGTGCGGTGAATTTTGCGGAAAAGGCCGGGATGATAATCCGTAATTCATACTTCAAGCAGGCGAAAACCATCAGTTCAGATATGCCGCAAGCGCGTGTGACGGAGCGAGACATTGTTTATAATATGATTTATTTGAAACAAAAACGTTTGCTGTTACGACACAAGGGGTTAGGCTGTCTGTTTACAAGCTCTATGTGACGTGAGGGGGGCATGTCTGATATTGTAAAACGGTTGCTGGTCGTAGACGATGAACCGGATTTCGCTGATTTTGTGAAGCGAACGGCGGAAGGCGTCGGCTATGAAGTGACCGCCCTTTCAGACCCCAACCTGTTCAAGGAAGCCTACCGGGCCACCGACCCGGATGTGGTGGTGTTGGATATGGTGATGCCGGATATCGAGGGCATCGAATTGGTGCAATGGCTGGCCGAACAGGAATGCGAGGCGCGGATCCTGGTGGTGACCGGCTACAACCCCTATTACGGCAAGATGGCCCTCGGCCTTGGTGAGGTTCGCGGCCTGAAAGTGGAAACCCACCAAAAACCCATCTCCTTGGCCACCTTGCGCGAAGCGCTTTCCTGACGCCTTTCCTGACGACTTCGGGGCATGCGGCAAGGCCCGCGTTGCGGTATAGGGCGGTGCGGCCTATTGTGGGCCCGAAACAATTTTACTGCAGGGAGAGTTTACGGTGAGCCAGGTATTGGATGGTGTGCGGGTTTTGGATTTCGGGCGTTATATCGCCGGACCGGTTTGCGGCATGATGCTGGCGGACCTGGGCGCGGAAGTTATTCGCATCGAAAAAATTGCCGGCAGCGAGGACCGCTATACCGCGCCGGTCGGCGAGGGCGCAGAGGGGGAGGAAAGCGTTGGTTCCTCCTATATGCATATCAACCGTAACAAACTGGGCCTGACGTTGAACCCCATGAAGCCCGAGGGCCGCGAGATCGTCAAGAAACTGGTGGCGACGGCGGATGTGGTGATCGCCAACCTGCCCACGGAAACCCTTGCCGCCATGGGTCTGGATTATGAATCCCTGTGCGAGAGCAAGAAGGATATCATCCTGACGACTGTCTCGGCCTTCGGCTCTGTCGGGCCCTACAAGGACCGGGTTGGCTTCGACGGCGTCGCGGCGGCCATGTCGGGCATGATGCACCTATCGGGCTATCCGGACGAGCCCATGAAGGCGCATACGCCGTGGGTTGACTTCGGCACCGCCTCGGCCGCTACCATCGGCACCCTGGCCGCCCTGCTGCACAGACGCGCCACGGGCGAAGGCCAGCGGGTAGAGGGCAGCCTGCTTTCCACTGCCTTGCTGTTCAACAACGGCTCCCTGATCGAACAGGCCTTGATCCAGTCGGACCGCGTCGGCAGCGGCAACCGGGGCCAGACCGCCGGGCCCACGGATGCTTTCAAATGCAAGAACGATGAATGGATCCTGGTACAGGTGGTCGGCCAGCCGTTGTACGAACGTTGGGCTGGACTGATGGGCGACGATTATTGGATCACCGACCCCAAGTTCAAGGATGACCTGGCCCGCGGCGACAATGGTGTCGAAATCTCCGCCCGCATGCAGGAATGGTGCGGCGAACGGACCCGGGAAGAAGCTATTGCCATCCTGGCCGAAACCCGCATTCCCTGCGGCCATATATACAAACCGGCCGACACCCTGACGGACCCGCAGGTTCTGGGCAGCGGTTATATTCAGGATGTGGAATACCCCGGTACCCCGGCGCCCGCGCCAACAGCCAAACTGCATATCCGAATGTCGAAAACGCCGGCGGAAATCCGCCACCGTGCCCCAACCCTGGGCGAACACACCGACGATATCATGCGCGAGTTGGGCTACGACGACGGCACCATCGCCGATCTGCATGAAAAACGGGTGATCTGAGCAAAGAAAAAGGCCCCGCCTTCGAACATCGAAGGCGGGGCCGGTATTTCGCGGTTGGAAGCTCCGGTTACTCGGCGGTGGCTTCTTCCTTGACGATTTCCGTGCCGGTTTCCTGATCGACCATTTTCATGGACAGGCGGACCTTGCCACGATCATCAATAGCCAGGCATTTAACGAATACCTGATCACCTTCGTTGCAGATATCGTTCACCGTCTTGACCCGGTAGTCAGCCAGTTCCGAGATGTGGCACAGCCCGTCCCGAGTTCCGATGAAGTTCACGAAAGCGCCGAAGTCGACCACTTTGACAACCTTGCCCTTATAGATTTCGCCAATTTCGGGCTCGGCAATGATGCCGGTGATCCAGTTTACCGCCGCATCGATGCTGGCCTGGTCGGGTGATGAAACACGGACCGAGCCGTCGTCAGCGATGTCGATCTTGGAACCGGTCTCCTCGGTGATCTGGCGGATGATCTTGCCGCCCGTGCCGATGATTTCGCGGATCTTGTCCACCGGAACTTTCAACTGATGAACCTTTGGCGCGGTGTCTTTTAGTTCGCCACGATGTTCGCCGATCACCTTGGCCATTTCGCCCAGGATGTGATTGCGGCCTTCGTGGGCCTGGGCCAGGGCATCGCGCATGATTGCTTCGGTAATACCGGCAACCTTGATGTCCATTTGCAGGGAAGTGATGCCGTTTTCGGTGCCCGCGACCTTGAAGTCCATGTCGCCCAGATGATCCTCGTCGCCCAGAATGTCCGACAGGATGGCGTAATTGTCGCCTTCCAAGATCAGGCCCATGGCGATACCCGCCACGGCCGCTTTCAAGGGCACGCCCGCATCCATCAGGGACAGCGAGGAACCGCAAACGGAGGCCATGGAGGAGGAACCATTGGATTCCGTGATTTCCGAGACGATGCGGATGGTATAGGGGAAATCATCCTTGCTGGGCATCACCGCGTGCATGGCCCGCCAGGCAAGCTTGCCATGGCCGATCTCGCGCCGGCCGGTGAAGCCGAAACGGCCGGCCTCGCCCACCGAATAGGGTGGGAAATTATAATGCAGCATGAAGTGCTGACGATAGGAGCCGGCCAAGGCGTCCATGATCTGCTCGTCGTCGCCCGTGCCCAGGGTGGTCACCACCAGGGCCTGGGTCTCACCACGGGTGAACAACGCCGCGCCATGGGTCCGTGGCAACACGCCGATCTGACTTTCGATCTGCCGCACGGTGCGGGTATCGCGGCCATCAATGCGCTTGCCGGAATCAAGTATTTGTCCGCGCACGATGTCTTTTTCCAGCTTCTTGACGGCGCCGCCGATGGCGCCGGCATCGGGATCATCGGCCAAACCTTCATAGGCCTTGCCCTTGGCTTCAGACAGCAGGTTGGTGCGGGCCTGTTTCACCGGTTCGGCATAGGCGGCGCGCAGATCACCGCCGATCAAATCGGCCACGCGGCCTTCGATGGCGGAATTATCTTCGGGCGGGGCCAGATCCCAAGGTTCCTTGGCGGCCAATTCGGCCAAATCGACGATCGCTTGGATCACCGGCTGCATTTCCTTGTGGGCGAACATGACGGCGCCCAGCATGATCTCTTCCGAAAGCTGATCGGCTTCCGATTCCACCATCATCACGGCATCCGCCGTGCCGGCGACGACCATGTCCAGCTGGCTGTCTTCCAGTTCGTCAATGCGCGGGTTCAAAACATACTCGCCATTGATATAGCCGACCCGCGCCGCCGAAATGGGCCCCATGAAGGGAATACCGGAAATCGTCAGGGCGGCGGAGGTGCCCACAAGCGCTGCGATATCGGGGTCATTTTCCAGATCGTGGCTCATGGTGGTGCAGATGATCTGGGTTTCGTTGCGGAAACCGTCCACGAACAAGGGACGGATCGGCCGGTCGATCAGGCGCGATGTCAACGTCTCCTTCTCGGACGGACGGCCTTCGCGCTTGAAAAAGCCGCCCGGAATCTTGCCGGCGGCATAGGTTTTTTCCACATAATGGACGGTCAGGGGAAAGAAATCGATGCCAACACGGGGCTCGCGCGCCGCTACGGCCGTGCACAGCACGGAGGTCTCGTCATACGTGACCATCACGGCGCCATCGGACTGGCGGGCTATGTGACCGGTTTCCAGGACCAGCTTGCGCCCGCCCCACATCAATTCCTTGCGATGAATTTCAAACATTTCGTTCTCTCTTTCTGGTCAGCCGTCCGCCCATTTTGTTGCCCGACGCCATCGTCGGTCGCGGCACGGCTTCGCTTACGTCGATTTCAAATTTTGCCATAATCCCGGATGGACCATGGCCGTCGTGTAGTCCCGGTTTGCATCATTTTCCGCAAGTACCAGGGTCCGCGTAGCCGTCATGGCCGCGCGGGGTTTTATAGTGTTTCGCCTTGATAGACCTGCTGTACTGTCACGAATTAGCGGCGCAAGCCCAGCCGCTTGATCAGAGCTTCATAACGGGTCTGATCCTTACGCTTCAGGTAATCCAACAAACGCCGCCGCCGGCTGACCATTTTCAGCAGGCCGCGTCGGGAATGGTTGTCTTTTTTGTGTTCCTTGAAATGATCGGTCAAGGTCACGATCCGGGAGGTCAGAATTGCCACTTGCACTTCCGGCGAGCCGGTGTCGTTGTCCGTCTGTTTGTATTCGCCAATCAATTCGGTCTTGCGTTCAGCCGTAATCGACATCGAATTCTCCTATCTAAAACAGTGTCTTACTGTGTTTATTCGCATCTTACAGATTAAAGACCCGCACCGGTTTGACTTCTCCAGCATGAATTTTGGCCAGTGCTACCGGTCTGCCGTCGGTCGTCGCGTATACGGTTCCCTCGACGCTATGCGGAACCCGGATGGCTTGTCCAAAACGTAGACGTTCAGCCTCCGGACCGGTCACGGCCAGCGCCGGGATGTCGGCCAGCGCAGCCTCGACCGGCAAAAGCAGGTCGTCGAGCGCCCCCTTATGCCCCATGTCCTCGAGTTTATCCAGCGAAATCGCCATTGCTTCGTCGAAGTGTCCGACCCTTGCCCGGCGCAGTTCACTGACATGTCCAAGGCAACCCAGATGGCGGCCCAGATCACGGGCCAAACCGCGCACATAGGCGCCCTTGCCGCAGATCATTTCCAGCACCGCATGGTCCGGGTCGGGGCAATCAATCAGGGCCAACTCGTCGATCCTGATCAGCCGTGCCGCCAATTTGGGCGTCTCGCCGCTGCGGGCCAGGTCATAGGCCCGGGCCCCGTCCACCTTGATGGCGGAATATGCGGGCGGAACCTGTTCGATCTCGCCGGTGAATTGCGCCAGGGCAGCCTCGATCCGGGCCGCCGCCGGCCGGCTATCGCTTTGCCCAATCACCTGTCCTTCGGCATCATCCGTATCCCGCTCTTCGCCCCAGCGAATAGTGAAGCGGTAGGCCTTGGCGCCGTCCATGGCGGCAGAAACAACCTTGGTCGCCTCGCCCATGGCAATGGGTAGAACACCGCTGGCCAAGGGATCCAAAGTGCCCGCATGACCGGCCTTGGCGGCGTCAAAGGCGCGGCGTACTTTCGCGACCGCCTGGGTGGAGGTCATGCCCTATGGCTTATCGAAGATGAACCAGCCATGGACGGGCCTGCCACGTCGCTTACGCCCCATCGGCGCCCTCTTCCGACATATCTTCGGACACTTCTCCCGGCACCTCTTCGGGCCGCTCTTCAGAGTTGGGCCTCAGATCGGGCGCCACATCGTCACGCCGCAGCAACTGTTGGATATGATCAGCGTTGTCAAAACTTTCGTCTATGCGGAAATGCAAACGCGGCGTGAATTTCAAGTCTACCCGCCGGGCGACCTGGCCGCTCAACCATGGCCCTGTCTTGTGCAGCGCGGCGAGGACCTGGTCCGCATCCTTGCCGCCAAGGGGCATGATATAGCAGGTTGCCTGGCGCAAATCAGGGCTAAGACTGACTTCCGTAACAGTGATGGCGACGCCCGCCAGATCCTCGTGATGGATTTCTTCACGGGTCAAAACTTCCGCCACAGCATGACGGATCAATTCGCCGGCACGCAGCTGGCGCTGGGATGGACCCCGCGCCCCCTGGCGAATGTCTTGACGCCCGGTATCACGATGGCTTGCCATGATCATAGCTTTCGTTAGCTGCTCAATAGACCGGCATGCCGCGCCCTATAGGGAGCGTTCGACTTCCTCGACCTCGAAGAATTCCAACTGATCGCCGGCCTGAATATCCTGGTAACTTTCCAGGGCGACGCCGCATTCATTGCCCTCGCGCACTTCGCTGGCATCGTCCTTGAAGCGTTTCAGGGATTTCATGCTGCCGGTATGGATGACCACGTCGTCCCGCAGTAACCGGACCTTGGCCTGGCGGCGGGCCAGACCATTGTTGATACGGCAACCGGCGATCTTGCCCAGTATGGAGATCGAAAAGACTTCCAATACTTCGGCCCCGCCGATAACGGTTTCGCGGATTTCCGGTTCCAACAGGCCGCTCATGGCCTTGCGCAGATCATCGACCAATTCATAGATGATGGAATAATAGCGGATATCGACATTTTCCTGCCGCGCCATTTCCTTGGCCTGGGGATTGGCCCGCACATTGAAGCCGATTACCACCGCGTTCGAGGCACGGGCCAGATCAATATCGGATTCCGTGATACCGCCGACGCCGCCATGCAGCACCCTGGCGGAAACTTCATCGTTACCCAAATTCTCGACCGCCGAGGTGATCGCCTCGAGCGAGCCGCGCACATCGGCCTTGAATAACAGCGGGAATTCCTTGGTTTCGCTGGAAGACAGGTTAGAGAACATTTCTTCCAGACTGCCCCGCGCACCGGCCGTGGCCCGGCGTTCCCGTTCCACGCGCTGACGGTATTCGGCAACTTCCCGGGCCCGGGCTTCGCTCTCGACCACGTTGAATTCCTCACCCGCGCCCGGCGCGCCGTTCAGGCCAAGGACTTCGACAGGCATGGATGGTCCGGCGCTTTCAACATGGTCGCCATGACTGTCCAGCAGGGCCCGCACCCGGCCCCATTGGCCGCCGGCGACAAAGATATCGCCCACCGACAATGTGCCGCGCTGCACCAAAATCGTGGCAACAGCGCCGCGGCCGCGGTCCAGCTTCGCTTCGACCACCACACCCTCGGCGGGGCGGTTGGGGTTGGCCTGCAGCTCCAGAAGCTCAGCCTGAAGCTGGATGACTTCTTCAAGTCCGTCCAGGTTCTGCTTTTTGATGGCGGAAACCTCGACGATCTGTACCTCGCCGCCCATTTCCTCCGGGATCACTTCATGCTGCAGCAATTCCTGTTTGACCTTATTCGGATTTGCATCCGGCAAATCCATCTTGTTCACCGCCACGATCAGGGGCACGTTCGCCGCCTTGGCATGATTGATGGCCTCGATGGTTTGCGGCATGACGCCGTCATCGGCGGCGACCACCAGGACCACCAGATCGGTCACTTGGGCGCCGCGGGCGCGCATGGCGGTGAAGGCCGCATGACCCGGGGTGTCGATAAAGGTGATTTTGCTGCCTGCCGGCGTCGTGACCTGATAGGCGCCGATATGTTGGGTGATGCCGCCGGCCTCGCCCGCGGCGACATCCGCCTCGCGAATGGCATCCAGCAGCGACGTCTTGCCGTGGTCGACGTGACCCATAACGGTCACCACCGGTGCACGGGCTTGCAGATCGCCTTGGTCGTCGGCATCGCCCTTCAGACCGATTTCCACATCGGATTCAGAAACCCGCCGCAATCTGTGGCCGAATTCCGCCACGACCAGTTCCGCCGTATCCGCATCAATGGTCTGATTAACCGTCGCCATGACGCCCAGACCCATGAGCGAGCGCACGACATCAACGCCCCGTTCGGCCATGCGATTGGCCAGTTCCTGTACCGTGATGGTTTCCGGCACCACGACTTCACGCAGGATCTTGCCCTGGCTTTCGCCGCTTTCCGCGGCCAGCTGTTTGCGCCGCTCCCGCTCCCGGCGAATGGAGGTCAGACTGCGGACACGTTCTTCGCGATCGGCCAAGGCCTCGGTAACCGTGATGCGGCCGGCCCGGCGCCGCGGCTCCGTACGGGCGCGGGGCGTTGGTTTCGGGCGCTCCACGGGTCGCCGCTCGACCCGGCGTCCGGCGGCATCACCGGCCGCCGGTGACGGACGCTTGCCCACCGTATCGCCATGAGCGGCGGCCTCTGCCTCTGCCTTGGCTTCGTTTTCCTGTAATTTGCGGGCGGCTTCTTCCTCGGACTTTTTGCGCGAGTCATCCTCGGATTTCTTCCGAGCTTCCTCTTCATGACGCCGGGTCTCGGCGGCCTCGCGCTCGGTGGCCACGCGGGCCGCTTCCTTGGCTTGGCGCAGGGCATTTTCCTCGGCCCTGGCCCGGGCCGCCTGATCCGCCGCCTGGGCATTCTCCAGGGCACGGGCACGGGCCGATTTTTCCTCGGTCGATAGTGTTTTCAAGACATGACGTGTACGTCCCGGCCCCGCGTCCGCCGTCGCCGGGGGCGCTGGTGCGGCCGGGGCCGGAGCCACGGTTTCGGTGACGGCGCTCGCCTCCACCACTTTTTCAGCGGCAGCCGCCGGCTGTTTGACCGGTTCAGGGCTGGCGACCGGGCTCGAGGCCTCGGGCGCTTGGCTCCCGCGGGCAGGCGCCCGCCGCCGCCGCACTTCAACCTTGACGGTCTTGCGTCCGCCGCCCATACCGCCGCGTGACGGCGCACCGCCGCCTTCGCCAGGTTGTTTCAGGCGAAGGGGTTCACCGCCCCCAAGGCTCAGGGTCTTTTTCTTACCCGAATCACTCACGTCGTCTTGTCCCATCTCATTCCAGGCGGCCAAACACTTGTCAGCCGCCGCAATCAAATTAAGCCGTCAAATGTGCCAATAACAACATACCGACACAGCAAATCACCCGGCTGACATCAGGCCAACCGGGCCGTTTCGTGGCGGAAATCCTCTAGTCGGCGGCACTCGCCCATAAAGCGATCTGCCAGGCCGCCGGCCCGCAAGGCAGCATGTACCACATTTTCACCGCCCAATGCCAAACTCAATTCTTCAATGGCGAAATGCGTAACGACCCTGCGCCCGCCCTTACCATCATCTCCACCCTCGCCCTGCAGCCCGCTTAACAGTTTCTGACGCCCTCTCAGAGAGCCATCATGAGCCGTGACGGCAATGGCCGAAGGTTCGGCAGTCAAAAGGGCGCGCACTTTCTCATAACCCACGGTCAATTGACCAGCCCGCCGGGCCAGTCCCAGTAACGCCAGACAGCGGCGCTGCAATTGCCCCTCGATCTGTTCGGCAAGATCTTCGGCCACTGTAACGGCGGATCTTGCAGCGCGGGCGAACAGGCGTTTTTTCACGGCCCGTTCCACCAATTCCCTGCGTCCGCCCACCCAGATGCCACGGCCCGGCAATTCCCGGCCCAAATCTGGGCAAAGCTGGCCTTCCGGCCCAACCACGAACCGTAGCAAACCATCCACGGGCATCGTATCGCCGGTGGCGATACAGCGCCGTACCGGCGTTTCATCCGCCGCCTTTCCTGGTCTTGCCAAGGTTGCCAATTGTCCCATCGTGCCGTTCGTTATCCCACTAATCCTACTTATCTCTTCATGCCTCGGCTTCGCCATCTTCGGCGACCGCATCAGCCGGGGCTTCGGCTTGATCTTCGTCCTCGAACCAATGAGCCCGCGCCGCCATGATCATGGCCGCCGCTGTTTCCTCGTCCAGTTCGAAATCCCGCAACAGACCATCGCCGGGATCGACCAGTTCGTCGGTGGCTAATTCGGCGAAATCATCCAATTCCTTGATGTCCTGCTCACCCAGGGCGACCAGCATGCCCGGCGTCAGACCCTCCAGCGCCGCCAACTCTTCCGTCACGCCCAAATCGACCCTTTGTTGATCATATTCCGCATCCCGGGCGTCCAGATAGTCGCTGGCGCGTTGCTGCAGGGCAGCGGCCAGGTCCTCATCGAAACCTTCCAGGCTGGCCAGTTCCTCTGCCTCGACGAAGGCGACTTCCTCGACCGAGCGGAAACCTTCGGTCGCCAGCAACTGCGCCATCATTTCATCGATAACCAGAGCCTCCATGAACAGCTCGCTGCGCTGGCGCAGCTCTTCCTGGCGCCGCTCGGATTCCTCTTCCTCCGTCAGGATGTCAATTTCCCAGCCGGTCAGTTGCGAGGCCAGTCGAACGTTCTGGCCGCGCCGGCCGATGGCCAGGCTCAACATCTCGTCGGGCACCACGACCTCGAACTTCTGGGCTTCTTCATCCATCACCACCTTGACCACTTCAGCCGGCGCCAGGCCTTTGACCAGGAAGGCGGCCGGATCGGGGATCCACTGAATGATGTCAATTTTCTCACCCTGCAGTTCATTGACCACGGCCTGTACGCGGCTGCCCCGCATGCCGACACAGGCGCCGACCGGATCTATGCTGCTGTCATTGGATACGACGGCAATCTTGGCCCGGCTGCCCGGATCACGGGCAACGGCCTTGATTTCGATAATGCCGTCATAGATTTCGGGCACTTCCTGGGTGAACAGTTTAGCCATGAACTGGGGATGCGTGCGGGAGAGAAAAATCTGCGGTCCCCTCGGCTCCGAGCGAACGTCATAAATGTAGGCCCGGATACGGTCGCCCTGGCGCAGGCTTTCCCGGGGCAGCGCCTCGTCCCGGCGCACGATGGCCTCGGCCCGGCCCAGATCGACCAATACATTGCCGTATTCCACCCGCTTGACGACGCCGTTGACCACTTCGCCGATGCGGTCCTTGTATTCTTCGTATTGCCGCTCCCGTTCGGCCTCGCGGACCTTTTGTACGATGACCTGCTTGGCGGTCTGCGTCGCGATGCGGCCGAAATCGATGGGCGGCAGAACTTCCGAGATCAGATCGCCAACACGGGCATCGGGGTTGCGGCCCAGTGCCTCGGACAGCAGAATTTCCGTGGCCGGGTTCTCCACTTCATCAACCACGCCCAAAAGCCGGTACAGACCGATATTGCCTGTCTTGCGGTCAATCTCGGCACGAATTTCGTTTTCCTGACCATATTTGGAGCGGGCGGCTTTCTGGATTGCCTCCTCCATCGCCTCAACGACGATTTCCGCGTCGATTGCTTTTTCCCGCGCCACCGCGTCGGCAATTTGCAATAGCTCCAGACGGTTCGCGCCTACGACTGTTTGTGCATCGGCCATCAATTTTTTCTCTTCTTCAAGGTATCTTTGATCAAATCATCGGTCAGCACCAACTTGGCGCGGGCAATAGTCTCGAAAGGAATGGCGAACTCTTTTACGCTATCGTCGCTGTCGGTTACGGAAACTTTTACGCGTTCCCCGTCCAGGCCCAGCAAACGACCGACAAAGCGGCGGCGGCCGTCAATCGGCTCGTCAGCTTCGACGCGGGCCTGATAGCCCG
Organism: Rhodospirillaceae bacterium; assembly: GCA_018667855.1. Lineage (GTDB taxonomy): Bacteria > Pseudomonadota > Alphaproteobacteria. The sequence goes on along the minus strand of JABIRL010000182.1, from coordinate 62,747 downwards.
CGAACCGTTCAAAATCCGCCGCCCGAACCAGCGGTCTGTCGACGCCGGGGGAGCTGACTTCCAAAGAATAGGCCGTGGGGATTGGATCCTCGACATCCAGAATGGCGGATATGGCCCGGCTGAGATCGGCGCAATGATCAACGTTCATTTCGCTCTCATCCAATGGCTCAGCCATTACCTGTAACGTCGGCTGCCCGTCTTCACCCATCAGGGCCAGACGCACCAGGCGGAAACCCATCGCCTCGACCGACGGTCCGATCAGGCGCTCCACCTCTCCCAGCTGGTTATCTGTTACCGGCACTATTTGCCCTCGTTATCGAACTATGGTCTTGCTCAAAACTTGCCCAAAAAACGCAAAAGGCGGGCCGCTGGCCCACCTTTGTTTCCGCCCCGCTGGTCGCCAGGCTATTTGTTAGGAGACTATATATGGTCCCGGACGCCGCAAAGCAAGCCTTAAGGAGCATCTTTGACCTGGTTTGGCGACAGACGTTCAAAGCTGAGGAAAACCGGTGGCCGTCCCGCCTCGATGCCCTTGCTTTCATATCGGGTCGGTGGCCAGTCCTCGGGACGGATGCGCCAGTCGCCGGGGCGGCGCGCCAGCCATCCGAAATCAGGCGCCGTGGTCATATGGTCCAGCATCCAGCGGCAATAGTCCCGATGGTCCGTCGCCATACGCCAATGGGCCCCGGTCACCAGAACCCGGGCCATGGCGGCGATGTTATTCGGTCCGATAAATCGCCGCTTGTTATGGCGGCGTTTGGGCCAGGGGTCGGGGAATAACAAGAAGGCCCGATCAATACTGTCCGTCGCCAGGCAGTCCAGCAACAGTCCCGCGTCGTCCACAACGATGCGCACGTTGTCCAGGCCGTTCTGTTCCACTTCGACCAACAGACGGGCCACGCCGTTTATGAAGGGTTCGCAACCGATGAAACCTACATCGGGGTGGGCCTTGGCCATGGCCGCCAGGTGTTCGCCGGCGCCAAAGCCGATTTCAAGCCAGACCCCGCGCACTGCTGTTTCGAACAGGCCGCGGGGTTCAAGCGTACCATTGGCATAGTCAGCCGGAATTACCTGCAATCGCGGCAACAGCCGCTCCAACGCGGCGCGACGTCCCTGCCGTAATGGCTTGCCGCGCCGCCGGCCATACAGTGTGCGGAGAGGAGGTTCAGCCAAGAAGCGGCTTTAGCTCCTCGGCCAGATCCAGCTTCTCCCAGCTGAAATGACCGGCCTCTGTCGGTTCCTGGCCGAAATGACCATAGGCCGCCGTGGGGGCATAAATGGCCCGGTTAAGGGACAGCATATTGCGGATGCCCCGCGGGCTCAGATCCACGTTCTTGGACAGGAAAGAGATCAGCGCCTCTTCGTCGCAGCGACCCGTGCCGTAGGTATCCACATAAATGGACAGCGGCTTGGCCACGCCGATGGCGTAGGCCAGCTGGATGCAACAGCGGTCCGCCAATTTGGCGCCGACAATGTTCTTGGCCAGGTAGCGGGCGGCATAGGCGGCCGAGCGGTCAACTTTCGTGGGATCCTTGCCTGAAAAAGCGCCGCCGCCATGAGGTGCGGCGCCGCCGTAGGTGTCGACAATGATCTTGCGCCCGGTCAGACCGGCATCGCCGTCCGGACCGCCGATGACGAAGCGGCCGGTCGGATTGACATAGAATTCATCATCGTCGCACATCCAGCCGTCCGGTAGGACATCAAGGACATATTTACGCACCAGTTCGCGGACTTCGCCGCGCTCGGCATCCGCCGCATGCTGGGTTGATACCACGACGGAGGTGGCGCCCACCGGTTTGCCGTCCACATAACGCAAGGTAACCTGACTTTTCGAATCAGGACCGAATTGCGGTGTTTTTCCGGCCCGACGGTCATCGGCCATGTTGCGCAGAATGGCGTGGGAATAATGGATCGGCGCGGGCATGAGCGCATCCGTCTCGGTACAGGCGTAACCGAACATGATGCCCTGGTCGCCGGCGCCGATATCCTTGTTGCCCGAGGCGTCAACACCTTGGGCAATATCAACGGATTGGGGATGGAGATGCACTTGCACTTCCGCATTTTTCCAATGAAAGCCATCTTGCTCATAGCCGATGTGGCGCACCGTATCGCGGGCCGCCTGTTCCATGGCCGCCTTGTCGTTGGCCACTTCGGACGGGCCGCGCACTTCGCCGGCCAGGACAATCAGATTGGTCGTCGTCAGGGTTTCGCAGGCGACCCGGGCGTCGTCGGGATCGGCAGTCAGAAACATGTCAACGATAGCGTCGGAAATTTGGTCGCAAACCTTGTCGGGATGCCCTTCCGATACGGATTCAGATGTAAAGAGATAATTGCCGCTCGACACAGGGCGCCTCCAGCCAGTTAGGAATATTGATCAATGTCGCCGACGATACCGCCGGTTGCCGGGGTTGTTGCAGGCTTTTTGCCTTGGGTCAAGCCTTGGTCACGGCGTAGTGGTGCGGCGACAGGACGCAGGCGCCGCGGTCATTGAGATTTGGCTGTTTTGCGCCTTAATTTTCGTCGATAACTTGGCCGCCAACCGCCTTAACCAAATCGAACAGCCGCTTGCGAACGCCGGCGTCGGTGATTTTATAATAGGCGCGTACCAGTTCAAGCGTTTCGCGCTTGGCCAGGTCATCCTGATCAAAGTTGGCTTGCGCCGCTTCGGCGAAACCACGCTGTCCGTCGGCGACTTCCGGCGCCATATCATCAAAGAAGAAGGATACCGGTACATCCAATATGCGGCTCAACAAAAACAGGCGGCTGGAGCCGATGCGATTGGTGCCCCGTTCATACTTCTGCACTTGTTGGAAGGTTAGTCCCAGCGCGTTGCCAAGTTTTTCCTGGCTCATGCCTAAAAGTGTGCGGCGTAGTCGGACACGGGAGCCGACATGGATATCAACAGGGTTCGGATTCGCGGTCACTGATACTACTCCCTATTCACAATCATAAGCTGCAATTGATAGGCTCGGTCGCCAAATTATAATGGACGCCGCCCGTTGGTTGCATATACATGTATGTAGCAGTGAATGTGCCCTGTCAAGTGTAGCTTAAAGCCTCGCCACCGCTCGACTTTTGCAACAAAAATATGACAAAAGTAATAGCCCCCCGAGCAACAAACAAAAGATTGAAAAAACCCAGTCGCCGAAGCGTCCATACAGCGTTTTTGGCAGTGCATTTGGCAGACCACCATCGATTACACCAGCCGTAGCTAATGGCAATTGCCGCATAATCCGACCAAACGGGTCGATAATGGCCGAAATGCCCGTATTCGCTGCACGAACCACCGGAAGACCAAATTCGACTGCCCGCAGGCGCGCGATGTCAAGATGCTGCAAGGGTCCGAAATTCTCTCCGAACCAGGCGTCGTTGGTCACATTCAACAACCATTCCGGTTCCGGACCATCGCCGGGAATTGAAATTTCCCGCGGGAATATGATCTCGTAACAAATCAAGGGGCGAAAGGGCGGCAGATTTTCCACTGTTGCGACCTTTGCTCCTGTCCCGGGTGAAAAATCCACGGCACCATGGGCAAATTTATCAAGGCCCAGGCGGCTGAGGACCGCGCGCAGGGGCAGATATTCACCAAATGGCACCAAATGTGACTTGTTATAGACCGTTGTGGTCGCGCCGGCGTCGGTTAGCGCCAAGATGCTGTTGTGCAGTTTCCGGACATTGTTCCCCGTATCAGCGCGGTGCGGCGATCCGGTGATCAAAACAGTTCCCCCCGGCAGGGATTGTGCGATGGCGCCCCGTCGCAGCGGGTCGTGGGCCAGAAAAAATGGTGTCGCGGTTTCCGGCCAAATAAGATGACTGAAACGGGGCCGGTCACCCGTGGCATCGTCGCCTAGGCTTAACCGCAAATACCGGGCCAGATGCCGGTCGCGCAGTTCAGGCCGCCATTTATCCGCTTGTGGGATACCGGCCTGAACCAGACGCAGCCTGACGTCCGGGTGCATGGTTACGATTGCTCCCTGAAGACGCAAATGGGAGAGGATCAGGATCAAGGCAATAACGAAAAAAACAACGGCATTGGCCCCTATCGCAATCCGACGTCGCCCCCTCGGCGCCGTCAGGATCAGGGCCGGGGCGGCCGCGGCCAGGACCGCCAGTAGACCCAGACCCGAAGCGCCAAGATAAGCGGCCGCCTGCAGACTTGAAATGCTGGCGGCCCAGACATGGCCCGACAAAAGCCAGGGAAACCCGGTCAGCAACGACCCCCGCAACCATTCCGTGGTTCCCCAGAATAAGGCGAACGCCAAAAGACGTCCGATACCCGGTGGTGAAAACCGCCGTGTCAGAGCAGCCGCCAGGCCAGGGAACAATCCCAGCCCAGCCGCCAGGGCGAACAAGGCAAACGGCATCATCCATGCAAATCGGGCCGCATCGACCATGAAGGCGTGGCCGATCCAGTGCAGACCGACCAGGAAATAGCCGAGACCAAAGCCCCAGCCGAAGGCAAAAGCCGAACGCCAGCCTCGCGAACCCGTCACCAGCCAAAACAGACCGCCGTAGCCCAAGCCCATCAGTGGCCAGAGGTAGAGTGGCGCCAGGGCCAGGGCGGCGAGGCCGCCAAAGACAATGGCGGCCAAAATCCGAAAGCAGAAGGCAGCATTAAACATTGATAAGAAAGCCGGGATAGCCGCCCGGACGCTTATCAGCCGCCGGCATCCGAGGCGGGATTGCTGTTCTCATCATCCCCGTTCCCGTTCCCGTCCCCATCCGCTGCCAGCGGTGCGCCGGGGCGAACCAGCAAGCGTTTGACCCGGCGCAAATCAGCATCGACGATTTCGAAATTGATACCGACCGGATGGCTGATCACTTCGCCGACCCGTGGCACCCTGCCCAACATCGCAAATACCAGGCCACCCAGAGTATCGATGTCCTCGTCGGCTTCGTCAGGCAACAGATCAACGGCCAGAATTTCTTCCAAATCCTCAATCTCGGCGCGGCCATCGGCGTCGATACTGCCATCGGGAAGTTTCTCCAGCGTTGGGCCATCGTCCTTGTCATGTTCATCTTCAATTTCGCCGACAATCTCCTCGACGATATCTTCAATCGTGACGAGACCGTCCGTGCCCCCGTATTCATCCACCACCACAGCCATATGGATGCGGGTCGCCCGCATGCGGGCCAACAGATCCAGGATCGGCATCGAGGGCGGCACCACCAGCAACTCACGCAAAATCCGCGCCAGGGAAAGTTCTTCGTCCCGGCCCCAATGATCAACCACGTCCTTGATATGAACGAAACCGGCAATGTCATCCAGGGTTTCGCGGAAGACGGGTAGTCGCGAATGATGCGCCTGGCGAAAAGTGCTGACCACATCGGCCGGGCTGGCGCCGGCCTCCAGGGCGACGATATCAGTTCGCGGCACCATGACGTCATCTACTTCCAACTCGCCGAAGCTGATGATGTTCATCAGCATTTCCCGCTGTTCCGGGTTTAGGCTGTTGGGTGAGGCCTCGTGTTCGTCGATGACTTCTTCAATGCTTTCCCGCAGGTCCGCATCGCCGCCGCCGCGCAACAGACCAGACAGCCAGTTGAGAAAGCCGCCGCCTTCCGCTTCCGTTTTGGCGCCGCCGCCGCGCGGGCCATGGGGTTGATTGGGGTCGGAGATTTCGTTCATGTCAGGTCCAGTGATGAGCATTAATCGGCTATGGCGGGCGGCGTCGAATGTTCGGCGGAAAGCAGATAGGGATCGGCGATGCCGATCCCGGCCAGGATGGCAATTTCCTGCGCTTCCATCGCCGCTGCGTCCCCTTCGTTCATATGATCATGGCCCAACAAATGCAGGGTGCCGTGGACCAGCAAATGGCAGAAATGATCATGCAGGGATTTGCCCTGGGCCTGTGCCTCAGCCCGAAGCACGCCATGGGCCAGCACAATGTCGCCCAGCAATAGGGGGCCGTCGTGGCGCGGTCCATCGATATCATCACCAACAAATGACAAGACATTGGTGGCCTTGTCCTGTTGGCGATAGTCACGGTTCAGGCGGCGGACGGCGGCATCATCCATCAGGCTCACGCCGACCTCGACCAAGGTCCGCGCCGGGACCGCATCCGACAGCGCGGCGCCAACGACCCTTTCCCCGATCGCGACAGCGTCAGGCAGGTCGGTCAGCCACGCCCGGCAAGGGGTGGACACGATGATCTCCATCTGCATCGCTTTTTGCATCGCCTGTTGTTTTGCTTTCAGGTGGCGAACCATTGGGGTTTGCCATGGGGGGATAATCAACACGATTGTGAAACACACCCAAGGTCAGCGTTCGGTTGAAGGTTGCCTCGATTTCCGCCAGATCTCTCAGGGTCAGGTTACAGTCGTCCAATTCACCTTCTTCGACCCGCATTTCGATCACCTGGCGAACCCGTTCCCCGACCTTGGCGGCGGAGGGGTCCTTCAAGGCGCGGGTCGCCGCCTCGATTGAATCGGCCAATAACAGTATGCCCGCTTCGCGTCGTTGCGGTTTGGGCCCGGGATAGCGGAAATCCTCCTCCGGGCCGTTGTAACCTTGTGCCCGCGCCTTCTCGTAGAACACCCGCAACAAAGTCGTGCCCTGATGCTGGGCGATCCCTTCCAGGATCAGGCGGCCCAGTTTGGCCTTCCGCGCCATTTCCAGGCCATCGAGAATATGATGCAGGATGACCCGGGCCGAGACATCGGGCGCCAGGCGTTCGTGAATGTTGTCGGAACCGCGCTGATTTTCCATGAAATAGGCCGGACGCTGCAACTTGCCGATATCGTGATACAACGCCATCACCCGGCACATCAGTCCGTTGGCGCCCACAGCTTCGGCCCCGGCCTCGGCCAGATTGGCAACCATGGCCGAATGGTAATATGTGCCCGGCGCCTTCAGGGCCAGTTCCTTCAGCAACGGATTATCGGCCGAGGCCAATTCCAGCAGCCGGGTATCCGTGGTCTCGTCGAACAGCCATTCAAAGGCCGGCAGCAAACCCAGGGTGCCGACGCCCACCAACAGGCCGGAGACGACCGCGCCCAACAAAAGGGGCAGATGCTCGCTGCCCATGCCGTGGCCCGCCAAGGTGACGGTAACCGGCACCATGGCCGCCTGAGCCAGCGCCACGGCCAGGCCGATGCGCAGCAAATCGATCCGCCGCCGGCTACGCCGGGCGGCAATGCCCGCCACCAGAACGCCGACGATATAATTGGTTACTAACCACAAATCGCCGTTGACCCGATAGGCAATGAACAGGGTCATGACAACGCCCACCAACAGCGATGTTCGGGCATCGACCAGCAACGAGACCAAAACGGTGGCCAAGGCCAAGGGTACGAAATAGGCTGCGGCGTCGGGATTAAAACCCATGCCGTCGGCAAAGCCCTGCCCGGCATAGAACATCGCGACAGCGATGGCCGTGGTCGTCAGGACGATGGCCAAGGTAAGGTAGGACGACTTGCGGCCAAAACTGAAGGGCACGCGGGCCCGGCTGAAAAACACCGCGCCCAACAATAGAAAGCCGGTCAAAAGCCCAGCCACCGCGATCATCTCGCGCCAGACCCGGCGGCCGCCGGCGCTTTCGTTCAATATACCAAGACGCCGCCAGGCCGCCGCCGTGACCCGGTCACCGCGGCGCACGATGACTTCGCCCGCCTTGATACGCAGGAATATGGGCTCGACCGCCGCGATCGCTTCACGCCGGCGTTTTTCGCTGGCCACTTGGTTCGGCTTCAGATTGGGGCGTGCAAGTTCCTGTGCCGCCTCCAGAATCCAGCTGCGCACGATGCGGGCCCCGCCATAGGGTGCATCGCCCGCCCGGGCCGTCATCAGGCGCCGCAATTGGCGCAGATCGATGATGCCGGCGGTACTGTCCCGGCGCGATCCCAGTTCCAGACCCAAATCCCAGATTTCCAGTCCGGCACCCTTGGGCAGGGCGCCGCGGTCGGCGATGACCTGGCGGTCCAGACCCATATTTAGAAAGAAATTGATGGCCAAGGCGGCATCGGTAGGATCGGCCAATCCTTCAATCAGGGCGAAAACGCCGCTGTTCACCGTTACACTCATATCTTCCTGAAACGCAGCCCGGCGATCGGTTGGCGATTTGCCCTCCGCCTGGCGCAGCCTGCCCATGTTGGCCAGGGCTTGAAAGACGTGATCGCCTAGTCCGAAGTAAAGATCTGAATCATAGTCAAAAATCTCCGCCACCGCGGCGGCCGCCTTGTCCCGGCGCATGCGGGTCGCGGCGCGGTCCTCGACCAGCACATCGCGGCCGGCACGGATGGTCGTCTGCGCGACCGTATCCACATCCGGATGCGGCACCTTGCCGCCACCCGGTTGGATCAGTAACAATGTCATCAGCAATACGAAGCCAACCACGGCCGTCAGATCGATCACGGGCCGCCACCGCCGCCAGCCGCCGTCGGCCAGCGCCATTTGGGCCGCGACACGCAAGGCTTCCCGCGTATCGGCCAACCCCCCCGGACCCACGGGAGACGCCGTCAGCGGTGATTGCGGCGTTCGCGGAGTATCATCGCCGGTTTGCATCAATCGTTTCCGTCGGTGGAAGGTTTGTCATTTCGGTCATAGGCCCGCACGATGCTCGCTACCAGCGGATGGCGCACCACATCATCGGCTGTAAACCGGATCATTTTGATATCGTCCACGCCGTCCAGAATTTCCAGCGCATCCTTGAGGCCGGAGCGGCTTCCGGCCGGCAGATCCACTTGCGAGGGGTCGCCGGTCACCACCATGCGGCTGTTTTCCCCCATCCGGGTCAAAAACATCTTCATCTGCATGGGCGTGGTATTTTGCGCCTCGTCGAGAATTATACAGGCATTGGAAAGGGTGCGGCCTCGCATATAGGCCAAGGGCGCCACCTCGATATCGCCGGCGTCGCGGCGGCGCAATACACGATCGCCCGGCATCATGTCGTATAGGGCATCGTACATGGGCCGCATATACGGATCGACCTTTTCCTCCAGGGCGCCGGGCAGGAAGCCCAACCGCTCTCCCGCCTCGACCGCCGGACGGGTCAATATGATACGCTCGACCGCTTCCTCCATCAGCATGGAGACAGCGATCGCGACCGCCAGATAAGTTTTTCCCGTGCCGGCCGGGCCCAGACCGAAAACCAGATCATGCTTTCGCATGGCCTCCACATAGGCCGCCTGGGTCGGCGAGCGCGGCGTAATAAGCTTCTTCTGCGTATTGATAAGGGTATCTTCCGAACCCGTAGTACGCCGTTTGGCGCCGCCGTTCCTGTCCTTGCCGTCGGCTCGCCGCCGCTTTGAAACACGGGACTTCGGCGCGCCGGTGGCGCCCCGATCACTGGATTGATTGCTCAGGCTGGTCTCCGATCCTTCATCCGACTCCGCGATTGGTTGCGCCTCCGCCATACGGACGGCCCCATCGACATCCGCCGCCGTGACTTCCAAGCCGCCTTTCAGGCGTTGATACAGATCCTCCAACGCGGCACGCGCGACCGCCGCCGCATCCGCCTCGCCCAGAATGGCGACCCGATTGCCACGCGGCACCAACGACAGTCCCAGGCGTTGTTCGATGCGGGCCAGATGACGATCATGGGCACCAAACAATGGCGCCAGCAAACGGGTGTCGTCAAATTCGATCACCAGGGCCGGCTCGCCGCCTTTCGTCACTATATTCACCTCACCCGCTCCAACTGACGCGGGTTCCGGTGGAGGGCAGGTTCGACCAATTGCCCCGCCAGACTGTTGGCGTGGGCCGCCGTGATTTCCACTTCGACCATTCGCCCTAGCAATTCCACCGATGCATCAAGGTGCACGGCCTGCATATAGGGACTGCGGCCAACCAACTGGCCCGGCCGCCGGCCGCCGCGATCCAACAATAAAGGCAGCCGTTTGCCGACCATTTGCCGGTTGAAGGCCTGCTGCTGGTCATCCAACAGGGCTTGCAGCCGCTGCAATCGCTCGGACCGCATTTCGTCGGGCACCTGATCTTCCAGCAACGCCGCCGGCGTGCCCGGACGGGGGCTGTATTTAAAGGAATAGGCTTGGGCGTATTTCACGGCGCGCACCAGTTCCATGGTGGCCTCGAAATCAGCCTCGCTCTCGCCGGGAAATCCCACGATGAAATCACCGGATAAGGCAATATCCGGCCGGATTCGGCGTAACCGGGCAACGGCGGCTTGATAATCAGCCGCCGTATAGCCGCGGTTCATGGCCGCCAGAATTCGGTCCGAACCGGACTGCGCCGGTAAATGCAGATACGGCATCAGCTTTTCGCAGTGGCCGTGAATGTCAAATAGCCGATCGTTGATATCGCGGGGATGGGAGGTGGTGTAACGAATCCGCGCCAAGCCGTCGATCCCGGCCAGCCGGGCAATCAATTCCGCCAGGTCCCAGTTATCTCCGTCGGGGCCGGTGCCGTGATAGGCGTTGACGTTCTGGCCCAATAGGGTGACTTCCCGCACACCGCTGGAAACCAGTTGCCGGCATTCTTCCAGCACCGCCTGACCGGGTCGGGAGAATTCCACGCCGCGTGTATAGGGTACGACACAGAAGGTGCAGAATTTGTCGCAACCTTCCTGAATGGTCAAAAACGCCGTGCAACCCGCCATTGTTCCCTTGCCGTCCCGGGCGCCGGGGCTGACTTTGGGCAGATGATCGAATTTCGCCTCCGCCGGGAACTCCGTATCCAGAATTCCGGCGCCCCGGCCACTCTTTCCTTTGTTATTGCCGGCCGCCCGCTCTACCCGGGCGATCATCTCAGGCAGACGGTGATAGGTCTGCGGTCCGAACACGATATCCAGAAATGGCGCCCTGGCCAGCATTTCCGCACCTTCGGCCTGGGCCACGCATCCCGCCACGGCAAGGACAGGCGGGGCGCGATCGGGCTCATCGGCCATCCGCTGCTCTTTCATCTGCCGCAGGCGGCCGAGTTCGGAATAGACTTTTTCGGCCGCCTTTTCGCGAATGTGACAGGTATTGAGGATAACCATATCGGCGTCCTCCGGCCCGTCGGCGGCGCTATAGCCGAGCGGTGCCAGCACATCCGCCATGCGGGCTGTATCATAGACATTCATCTGGCACCCATAGGTGCGGATAAAAAATTTCTTAGGCAAGGAATATTCGGGGCAAGGGAAACCATGCGCGTTTGCAATCGCCGCCGCCACTGTCCGGATTGTTGGCCAGATTATTGGCCTGGTTGGAATCCAAATGGGCGGGTTGACACCTCATTGCCGATCTTCCTGCAGATCGTACCGTCAAGTGCCTGCTATTGCCGTCGCTCTCGCGCGCGGGGATAAAATCCCGGCACTGGCGATTATGGTTCATTCCCTTATCGCGCTCCACACTATGTCCACGGGGAAAACACTATCAATCCGGTGCAAATAGTCAAGAAGTCAGACCGCAGTCAAGTCGTTTGCCGCGGCACCCGGATAAGTCAAAATTCCGGTCCCCGGGAAATATTTGGCCCGGCGTCGGTTTGAAATATCACAAATTCGCTAATCGGAGAAAAAGACAACGGCCAGTATAGGAAATGCGTACTAGCGGTCGTTGTTTTTATCGTCTTCAAGGTTATCGTCGGATGGCGATGTGTCCTGCAATGGCACGCCATATAGTTCCATTCGATGGCCGATAAGACGATAGCCTAAATTAGCCGCTATTTTATCTTGCAAAGCTTCTAGCTCGGCATCCTGGAACTCAATGACCTTACCGCTGGCGGTGTCGATCAAATGGTCATGATGCTCGCTCTCGGCAATTTCGAAACGGGCCCGCCCATCGCCGAATTCCAGCCGCTGCAGAATGCCGGCTTCTTCGAATATACGCAGGGTGCGGTAGACCGTGGCGATGGAAATTTTAGCATCCAGCATACTGCCCCGACGATAGATTTCCTCGGCGTCGGGATGATCATCGGCTTCCGAAAGTACCCGGGCCACCACGCGGCGTTGCCCGGTCATGCGCAAACCGCGTTCCATGCAAAGCCGTTCGATTTTGGCTAGCATCCGTTGTTATGCTCCAAGCTGTGAGCCCGGGACCCCAAGGTTCGCGGCCATTAAATACCTAAACCGCGCTGCGGCGGCTTCGTGATGTTCCCAAACCAATCTTCTTGGCCAAATCCCGGCGCTGTTCGGCATAATTCGGCGCGACCATCGGATAGTCCGAAGCCAGACCCCAACGGTCACGGTATTGATCGGGAGTCATGTCGTAGGCGGTTTTCAGGTGCCGTTTCAGCATTTTCAGTTTCTTGCCGTCTTCCAGACAGATAATATAGTCCGGCGTTATGGATTTGCGGATCGGCACTGCCGGCTGGGGTTTTTCCGCCGCCGGTGCGGCTTCCTTGCCAAGTTCAGCCAATGTCGCGTAAACCTGCTGAATCAATTGTGGCAGTTCACTGACCGGAACACCATTATTTGAAACATGTGATGCAACTATATCCGCAGTCAATGTCAATAGTTCGCTAAGATCGGTGCCTTGTTCAGCCATGTAATCGGCTCCTTGAAGTAAGTTCTAATGTTTTGAAATGCACAAATTTTATATTCCCGAACTTATTTTAGGAATAATTCTATATTTTTGCAATGGGAAAACAAAATTCCCGGAACGTTATCTCGAGTATTTGGAATTTGACAATGAAAACCGGATCATTTGAACATTATTTAGATATAACAGACCAAATTTGTCCGATGACCTTTGTTCGCACGAAGTTATTGATTGAAAAGATGTCATCCGGGGATCGAGCTACCGTCAGATTACAGGGTGCCGAACCTTTGCAGAACGTCCCTCGTTCGGTACGCGAACATGGCCATCGGATCATATCCTTGGGGCCGGAGAACGAAAACGAGGTTGATGGGCCGCAGATTTTAATTATTGAAAAAGTTTAATCCGCTACCAGCGCCCGTCGCATGACGATGGCATCATGCCTGCCGGAATCCGCGGTTTGATAGTAGTTCTTGCGCCGCCCCACGGAACTGAAGCCATTTGATTGATAAAGTTTCAGGGCGGCCGCGTTGTCCTCGGCGACTTCCAACAACAAGGCCTCGACGCCACAAGCCGATGCTTGCGCCGCGATGGCCGCCACCAGCTGCTGTCCGATTCCGCTAACGCGCCATAGGGGCAGTACGCCCAGAGTGATAATTTCAGCTTCGCCGCCGCCCATTCGTGCCAAGGCGAAACCGATGGGTTCCCGGCACGTACCCTCTGTCCGGCCGGCCAGCAGGGCAAATGCGCCAGGCATGGCCATCATCTGGATGAATGCCTCTTCGGCCCAGGGCGTTGAAAAACAACAGCCGTGCAGCCGCGCCAACAAGGCGCAATGGCCGGGATCTGCAGGCAATATTTCAATCTTCATATCATTTCGTTTTTGCTTTAGCGGCTTGCGCCGGCAATTTGGCGTCGGGCGATCGCAGATACAGCGGTGACGGAGGGCGGTGGCAGGCCCGATGGCGCCATGCTTCGGCGGCACGGGCCAGGACGGCTGCATCGGGCTGGACGATGCTGCCTTCGATACGCCAGTTTGGCAATGCCGCACCCAAAAGGGAGGCTCCCGTACCGACAAGCAGACCGGGAAGCAGCCCGGACGGCGGTACAAAGCTCGGGACGGGCCCCGCCGTGGCTTCCGTCACGGGCTGGCCCGTACGGTCGAAGGCCTGGACATAAAGCTCTCCGCGCCTGGCATCGATTGCGGCAATAATGCCGCCATCGGTCGTTGTTACCGCCGGTTGCGCCAGCAACTCCAGTGTGCCGATGCCTAATACGGGGATGTCGTGGACCAGGGCCAGGGCCCGGGCAGCGGCCAATCCCACACGCACGCCGGTAAACGTGCCCGGCCCTACCGTCACCGCAATCAAATCCAGGTCCTGATATATGATCCCGGCCTGGATCCGGACCGCTTCGATCATGGGCAGCAGATATTCCGCATGGCCCCGTTGCATGGCTTCATTCCGTTGGGATAACAGCCTGCCGTCATCGGCGATGGCGGCGGAACAGGCGCCTTGCGTAGTATCAAACGCCAGAATGGGCATCGCCGTCGCTAGATCGTTGCCTAAATGACTTCAGCCGCTTCGCCGAAGGCCAGGCGCGGTTTGCGCGGGGGCAGGGCGGCGGGGTCACCGTGACCCAGATTGCATAGGAAATTTGTCCGGATGGTGCTGTCGGGGAAAAACTCCTGATCGACCGCCGCTATATCGAAACCGGACATCGGGCCGCAATCCAAGCCAAGGGCGCGGGCCGCGATAATTAAATAAGCGCCCTGCATACTGCCGTTGCGGAAGGCGGTTTCCAGCAGCTTGGCGTCATTGCCTTCGAACCAGCCGCGAACCTGCTCATTGCCGGGCCACAGGGTCGCGAATTTGGTGCAGAATGCCAAGTCGTAGCCAACGATGGTGACGATGGGGGCCGTCATGGTTTGTTCCAGATTGCCGGCGCTGAGACAGGGGCGCAGGCGTTCTTTCGCTTCTTCGCTGCGCAAGAACAAGAAGCGCGCCGGTGAGCAATTGGCGGAAGTGGGCCCCAAACTCAACAGGTCATACAGGGCCTGCAGGGTGATGTCGGATACGGGCTTGTCCAGCCAAACCGAATGGGTCCGGCCGTCGCGGAAAATAATATCGAAGCTCTTATCATTGACGATTCCGCTCATCATCTTCTCCTATAATCCGCCGGCCCCAAAATATGCACTGACCATGACAGTTAAGATAGGTTGTAAGATAGGTTGGCCAAATTGGCCAAGTGCATTAAACACATCTATCATGCAATGTATGCGTGGCAAATATAGACCCGCGACGGGATTGATCCAACTGGCTAGGTTAATGAGGCGTTCGGGCCTCGCCTTGGCGTTGTTCCTATCGACCCTGATCTGGAGTCCAAGCCTGTTGGCCGGCGATATGATCGCGTCGGCGGTGGTGTTTATGTATCATCGCTTCGGCGAGACGGATTACCCGTCCACCAATGTCAGAATGGATCAGTTTGAAGCCCACTTGGCCGAAATTTCGACCGGCGGTTACAAGGTCATGCCCCTGCGGGATATTATTTCCGCCTTTCGACGCCAGGAAAGTTTGCCCGACCGTGCCATTGCCCTGACCATCGATGATGCTTTTCTTTCCCTGCATAACCGGGCCTGGCCGCTGCTGAAAAAGGCCGGCCTGCCCTTTACATTGTTTGTGGCAACCGATGCCATCGATGCCCGCCGGCCCGGTTATATGAGTTGGTCGCAACTTCGGGCCCTGGTCGCGGCCGGCGTGGGTATCGGCAGCCAAACCGGCAGCCACCCCCATCTGCCCGAGGTGGACCAGGCGCGGCTGGATGAGGAATTTTCCCGTTCAAACGCCAGATTTCGGGCCGAACTGGGCTTTGCGCCGGAGTTGCTGGCCTATCCGTTCGGTGAATTTGGCGCCCGGGAGAAAGAGGCGGCGAGAGCCGCCGGCTTCGTCGCCGCATTTGGTCAGCATTCCGGCGTCGCTCACAATGGCGATGACCTGTTCGCCCTGCCGCGATTTGCGCTGAACGAGAAATTCGGCGGGGTCGAGCGCTTCCGGCTGGCCGGCAACGGCCTGCCCTTGCCTGTCAGCGATGTACTGCCGGTGGATACGGTGATCCGTGGCAATAATCCGCCGGATTTCGGTTTTACGGTCGTCGAAGGTATCGGCGCGCTGGATAATCTTGCCTGTTTTGCCTCCAATCAACCGAACGCGGCGCAACTGGAACGATTGGGCAAACGGCGCTTTGAAGTGCGGTTGGACAAGCCCTTTGCCGTCGGCCGCAGCAGAATCAATTGCACACTACGGGCGGCGGGCAACCGCTGGCGCTGGTTCGGCATGCAATTCTATGTTCCGAAGCGCTGACAGTTTTGACCAAGTGAAGTTATCAGCCGAAAAATAATTTCGCTTTTCGCCTGTTTTATCTAAGACGGCTGTCCGTTACCGGGTTCCGGCAATAATTCCACATCGTCGAAGTCATGCAGGCGATTGGCGCGCATGATGATCCGAATGGTTTTGATGTATTTTTGGCCCCGTTCGGAATAGCGATTCAGCGTCCCCGTCAGGGCATATCCATCCAACGGCTGCCCCCCGTTGCGGAACGCCGCCCGCTGTTTGCGGAATTTACCGTAGGCGAAGTGGGTATTCAGGTTCCAGACGTAGGCTCGAACAGAGGTATACAGACTATTGAAGGCCTTGACCTCGTGGCGTTTGCCCTGCTCTCGCCGCAGGGGGACCAGGCCGGCGCCCTTGCGAAAGGTCCGCTGGCCGAATACCGCGTTCCCCAGCCGGGCAAAACGAGAGGTGCCCCAGCCTGATTCTTCCGCCCCCTGGGCTAAGGCCAGGGACGCCGGGATGACATCAACCCGTCTTTGCAATTCCGTCAGATCCGTGCCGGGCACTTCGTATTGTTCCGCGAGTTGATCCAGGAAAGCCTGCTGCGCCGGCGTCAATCCGCTTTCATCGCTGGTCTGCAAAATCAGGGACAGCATCCGCTGGCGTTCCATCCGCACTTCATGATTAGCGCGCAGGACCAGCGGCAGCACGGTTTTGATAAATATCGCCTTGCGCTGCCGCGGCGATTTGGATGTCGTCAAATTGCTGGGAAACTGACTCAAAAAAACCGGCGGCACCGCCGTCTTGCCTTGGCGCAATTGTGAAAGGGACAGATCCAGCAAAGCCCGCCGCCCAAACCTGCGCGGCGAACTCAATCGTGCGTTTTGTTCCGGCTGCGTCTTTAAAGTCGCCAAGCGAATTGGTCGAAACCTCGGGACGATTGGCGACCGTGAATTGGCGGCAAAAATAGCCTCGAGAGCCGGCATGACGCCGACGCCGCGCATCATGGAATCTAAACCGCCAAGGCCGATTTCCTCGGCATCTGCCGTGGAAGTGCCGGTCGCTCCGGCGGCAAGGCAAATTATCGCCAACGCCGGGGCCATGACACCCTGTCTTAGCTTCTTCATCGTCAACGCCTAATTCGGACCGGTGATCGCCCACCGGTCCCCCTACACCCACAACCGGCTCGCCGAATATCCGGGGCCGATATATTTTTTTCTTCACACGGGCCTGACCCACACTTGGCCGGGACCAATTCGATAACGCCGTCTACGAATTAACTCGTATTTCATCTTCACGACTTGTTAACACACCGTGTGTTATTGTCGCGTTAGATGGTCCTATTGTAACCAATTTTATTGCCGTCTTGTTGTTTTTCGTCCCAGCCGGAACAAAGTCGGATTAGTTCGATTACACGATATTGGCGGTTCTGCTGAAGTTCCGGCGTCAAGAAATTGTTCTAACGACAATTTTCGGCCGCTTTGCGGCCTTTCTGGGCGTCCGTTCTGGTCGACCATCTTGCTTCCTTATGGTCATGATTATCCCAGAAGCAAAAACGAATCAACCCTGATCAAGGACCGGTCGCACACAAAAATTCGCCGAAACCTTATCCGCCGGCAACGGGCTTGCCCATTACATGATCCGCCTAGACGATCCGCCGTTCCATCCAATGACAATGGGCCAGCAGTTTTTCGTCCTGACCCAACGCGCCTACCGCCTGTACGCCCACGGGCAGACCCTTGCCACCAAGATGACCCGGCAGATTGACGCAAGGGTTGCCCAGTAACGTCCAAACGCGGTTGAAGACCGGATCGCCCGTTCCACCCAGACCTTCCGGCGCCTCGCCCGGGGCAGAGGGGCATAACAGGACATCCACCTCTCTGAAGACCGATTGCAGCTTGTGCCGGCCCTCCGCGGCGTCGAGCAGGGCGGCCTGATAGGTCGCGAAATCAACCGCCATCCCCGCTTCAATCAAGGCAATGATATGGGAGCTCAATAGATCGCGATGGTGATTGTATTCAAATGCCAGATCGCGGGCTGCGTTTTGCGCCATGACTATTTTCTGCTGCTCAAGCAAACGGTCAATCGGTGTCGGCAGGTCCACATCAACCACCTCCGCGCCGGCCTTCTCCAGACATTTCGCGGCGCCAAGGACCGCCGCCCGGCTGTCCTGATCGGCCTGATACCATTCATGGGTGCGGCAAAGGCCGACCCGGGGTTTTGCGTCCGCTGTTTCGGGCGCGAGGGGCGCGTTGACCAGGGCTGCCCGCATGAGATGGATATCCGCCACTTCCCGGCAGAACCAACCCAGGGTATCCAGATCATGGGACAATGCCTTGACGCCATACAACGGCAACGCGCCATAACTCGCCTTGTAGCCGACCACGCCGCAATAGGTCGCCGGGCGAATGACCGATCCGCCGGTCTGCGTGCCAAAGGCGAATGGCACCATGAAATCCGCCACCGCCGCCGCCGAACCGGACGAAGACCCGCCCGGTGTATGGGCCGCATTATGCGGATTGCTTGTTTTGCCGGGTTGAAAATAAGCGAACTCCGTACTGACCGTTTTACCCATCACAATGCCGCCCGCCGCCCGCACCAGAGCCACACATGCGGCATCGATGTCGGGCTGGTGGTCGCCATAGGCGGCACTGCCATAAGTCGTTGGCATATCAACCGTATCGATGATGTCCTTGATGCCGACCGGCAATCCCGACAACGGCCCGGACTGGGTTTCCTGTATCGCGGTGGCGCCATGGTCGGCTGAGTGGTCGGGTAAATGGCACCAGGCGCCCACGGCGTCGTCACGGGCTTGGATCCGGGCCAGACAGGCGTTCAGCAGTTCGGATGCATCAAGGCGACCCTGATCCAACGCCGCCCGCGCTTCACTTGCCGTTAGCTCATTGGCTGGCTTCATGATTTCGTCTCTCCGCAAAATCTAACGCTGGTAGAAGAAACAACAATATGTCACATTTTTGCTACTATGGGTGAGGTCGTCGTGGTAAATCAGCATCAATTTTGTTTGTTTTGTGAAATTGGGCTAACATGTCGCGACGAATGTCAGTCAAGTTGCGGGCTGGCCAAGTATGTAGCCGACACCGGTCGTGGCGATTTTCGCCGCAACGATATGTTGGATGGCGTATTGGCTGGCTGGTTTCTGTGCCTTTTAGATGGGGTAATATAAACCCGGAACTTGGCCAGACTGACGCATTAGATAGATAGTGATGGGGCGAATGACCATGACGCGGAAAATTGAAATCCATGGCGAGTTATTCAGCATTAGCGGGGGCGCTGCGGCGCTCGGCGTGGTGCTGGGCGGACTATTGTTCACGCCCCTGTCTTTGAACACGGCTTCGGCGGCGGGTGCGGGCATGGCATCGCCCCTCGTAATCGGAGCCGCCGAGATCTCCGCCAACATCTCCACTGACATCTCCACTGACATCATTGGGGCCGCGCCGGCGATGTCCCAACCACTGCTCTTGGCGCAGGCCAAGAAAAAGGACGATGACGATCTGTTGGGGAAGGATGACGATGATGATGACGACGACGACAATCTGCTGAAGGATGACGACGACGACGACGAAGAGAAAAAGGAAACAGAGGCAACCGGCAAGCCGTTGACCAAGGCCGGCAAGGAGCATGCCGCTTTGTTTGCCGAGAGCCGATATCCTTCCGCGACAACCTGCGGCACATGTCATCCCCGCCATTTCGAGGAATGGGCGGTTTCGCAACATTCATATGCGCAATTGAGCCCGGCCTATATGGCTTTGCAAAATTTCATCAACCTGAATGTGAACGGCACCAACGGCGATTTTTGCATCCGCTGTCATAATCAGGTTGGTATGAACATGGAAGAACCGGTTGGGGTTTCCAATCTGGAACGCCATCCCACGTCGCGTGAAGGCATCACATGCATCGTCTGCCACAGAGTGGCGAATATCTATAATAAGGCGTCCGGCCGGGTGGCCCTGGTCGAGGGCGATTTGCTGCAGCCCGTCTATGGTCCCGCCGGCGACAAGGAATTGAAACGCGTCCTGGCCAATCGAAATGAATACCGGGTGGTCACCAAGGCGGATGAGCCGGGCCGTAAGATCCATACGGAGGCCATTGAATTCAAGGAAATTTCATCTTCCACTTTCTGCGGCACCTGCCACGATGTGACGTTATTGAACGGCTTCCGTCTGGAAGAAGCCTTCAGCGAATATCGGGACTCGCCTGCGGCGGCGGAAGGGATAACCTGCCAGGATTGCCACATGGGCAAGGTGCAGGGCATCGTTTCGGGCTATCATGAAGGTCCGGCGGCGGTCGTGGGCGGTGTTCCCACCAAATCGCGGAAGCTGACCAATCACATCATGGCCGGCCCCGATTATTCACTGCTGCCCCCCGGCATCTTTCCCCACAATGCGGAGGCGCAACAACTCGCGACCTTGTCGGAATGGTTGACCTTTGATGTGGCGGCCGGCTGGGGCACAGATAAGTTCGAGGATAATGTGCCTGCCGGCATGAAATTCCCAAAGGCATGGGAATCCATCGATGCCCGGTATGATGGCCGGGAAATTATTGACTATCAGCTGAAGCGTCTGGCTTACGTACGCACGCTGCGTCTGGAAGTTTTGCGCAACGGTTATTTCATGAGCGACGTCAAGGCGACCAGGGCGAACGGAAACGGCATCGATATTCAGGCCAAGGTTTCCAATATCACGACCGGGCATAATACCCCGACGGGCTTTACCGGCGAACGCCTGGTCTGGATCCGGATCACCGTGATGGATGCGGATGGCAAGGTGGTATTCCAGTCCGGCGATACCGATGCCAATGGTGACGTCCGCGACAATGAATCGGCATTCGTGCATGCCGGCGAATTGCCGCTGGATACCCAGTTGTTCAACTTGCAATCGCGCTTCCTGGTGCAAAGCGTGCGCGGGGGCGAGCGGGAACGGACGGTGACCATTCCCTATTCGACAACTGCGCTGCCTTTCCTGCGGCCGACGCGGTTGTCATTGGTTTTGACGGGCGAATCCACGGTCGAGAGAAACCACCGAAAAGGTATCGAGCCGCTTGGTCATCGTATCGCAAAATACGAAATTCCGGGCAGCGCGCTGACGGGCAAGGGACCATACAAAGCCAAGGTCGAATTATTGGCACAGATGTTTCCCATCAATCTGATCAGCACCATCCAGGTGGTCGGTTTTGATTACGGCATCAGCCCGCGCGCGGCGGCCAACGCGGTGGTCGCGGGCCGTGAGGTGCTTTACGAGGAAACCATATCCATCGATGTCAAGTAAGCGGCAAGGCGGACAGGTCGAATTGGCCCTCAAGCGGGAATGGCGAATAGATATGCGAAATACAGATCGGCGAATCGGAGAGGCGAGCTAAAGATGGCACCGATGAAAAAAGAGCGACTTGGACGGCATGGCCGGATCCGAAACTATGTTCAAGCCGCGTTCCTAACTGCGGCGGTCGTGTTGACTTTTGGCGCGGCCCCAACGGCTCACGCCAAGGGACTGCTGGGGGGATTGTACCCCTTGGGCGAAACAACGCCGGTGCCGCGGTTGTCTGACAAACCGGTGCCTTACGTCATTCCGCCTGACCGGCCGGAGTTGATTTTGGAATTGGGCTGCAAATTCCTTGGCAACGGCAATCTTCCCCAGGGCGTGAAATTACCGACCGGCGCGGTCTGGACCCCTTGTCTGTGGGGCTTTGGCACCTGGCGCGTGGCCATGCAGACTTATGAATCCGTGGGTCCCGTGGGGCGGAACACCGAATTAGCGACCCGGCTGGACATCTTCGCCAACCTGAATTTGACCACTTCCGACAAATGTATCATTGGCGTGGCGCCGTTGGATAAGAACCGTTTCACTAACTTCACGCGATATAGCTGGGAATCCCACCAGGCCGAGGAAGGCGGGCGTTCGGAGGCCGGCACCTTCGTGCGCACGGCGTTTTGTGACGGCGACTTCGGATCCATGTTCCCGATTCTGGATCCCAAGGGTACCAAATTCATTGATTTCGGCTACGCCTTCGGGCGGCAGCGGATCCATTTCCAAGAAGGCATCATGATCAATGACTTTTTGGATTCGGTTGGCATCGTGCGCAACAATATGCATGCGCCGGGGTTTTCCAATATCCGGGCTACCGGCGTTTATGCCTGGGGCTCGATCGATCGGGGCGGCCCGTCGAACCGGCAACGGTTGAACCGGCCGGGCGGCCTGTATGGTCTGTTCCTGCAGGCGGATGACCCGACCACCACATGGGGCCTGGATTTTATCGCGGTCGATGACGACAGTGATGACACCACGGGCGGCGACGGCTTCTGGGCCGGGCTGTCCGCCTCGCAACGGGCCTGGACGCCGTGGAGCCGGTCGGCCAGTTTCAATACCGCCTATCGGATCAATGCATCCTTTGCCCGGGATACGGACACGGCCCTGGTGGCCGATGGCGTTCTGGTCTCGGCCGAGATTTCGTGGACGCCTCATTCTTCGGACGACGTGGTGTACGTCAATCCCTTCTATGGCTTTGACCGCTACACCCAGGTCAGCCGGGAACCGGTGGTGGGCGGCCCGTTGGCGCCCTTGGGGATCTCGTTCGCATCGCCCAGCCTGGGCAACCATTTGTCCGAGTTGAGCAGCTTCAACACCCAGGCCGCCGGCATCGCCATTGGCTATCAGGCGTTTTGGGACAACCACCGGCGTAATCTGGTGATCGAGCTGGCCGGTTTGAAGGACAATACCCGCAACCTGTTCGAAGACGATGGCGTCGGTACCGATGCCGCGGCCCTGACCGTACAATTCCAACAAGCCATTGGTCAGCATGTGCAACTGCAACTTGATGCCTTTGTCTCATATCTGGAAAGCCGGGATAATGGCTCCGGCGCGCGGGCTGAAATTATGGTTCAGTTTTAGAAAACAAGTTCCAAAATTGTGAAGTTGGCCGAAGCCGAGAAATCGGTTTCGGCTGGTTTCGTTTGGGCCTATGAAGGACGGCAAATCGGAATTCATTCCGATCTAGCGCATGTCGGGTACAATTGAACGCGCGGCCATGCGCTAAAACCTTTGAGATAGAGCAACTTATCCGCAGTCAATTGAAGCCAATTGACCGCGGGTTGCTCTAAACGGTGTTGAGGCGAATATGGATGATGACTTCAAACATGCCGACGAATACGAAGAGGAAATCCGCGGTCTGATCGACGATGCGGTTGGCAATGGCTTGATGACAGTCATGGCGCGGGAAAACATTTGTCCTAAATGTCTGGCCCTCACCTTGCTTGAATTCGCCGCCTATGCCGCGACCTCGTCTGGCGCCACGGCCGGGGAAATTCTCGCCGCCGCATCCGCCGGCGCCATGACGGCCGAGGATGATCTGGAGCTGGCCGACGAAACGCCGCCCACCCAGGCACGGCATTAGGCGCCTAGCCGGTTGCGGATTTCAGTCGCCGCGCCTCTAACTTTTCCATAAATGGCTCGATGTCCGGCACGAATGCGGGATGTTGGCAAAGTCTTTCGAAATGGGCCATGGCCCGTGGGTGAGATGCGGGTGCATCGAACTTGAATATCGTCGGCAGGTTTCGCTCCGCCAGGCGCTCCAGATGTGCCGCTTCCCGGGCGAAGGAGCATAGTTCCGCCACGAAGACGATATCCGCCAGGGTCAGATCATCACCTACTAAATAGGCGTGATCCGGCGAAAGGGCAGCCTCCATCCCGTTCATGTATGTTTCATAGGCCGCCGCCGCGTTGCCGTGAATACCCTCATCCACGGAACCGTTGTTCAGGGACAGCAGATAAACTTGGCCATCCCGCGCGAACACCAGACTGACATCAAGGAAGCTGTCGATGCGGGCGGCGGCATAGGGATCATCGCCATAAAGGTCGGGGCCATGGCGGCGCAGCCGTGCCACGGTGCGGGCGATGCTGTTGGATTCGAATATGCCGACCTCGCCATCCGGGCTGAAGGCCGCCGGCACCGTGCCGAAGGGATGCGCCGCCAGGAAGGCATCGGTCTTGAACAGCTGTCCCGAAAATCCGGTTCGGCTTTGCCGCGCCAAATCACCCTGCTTGGCCCGGTCTTCCGCTGTCAGCGGGCGGGCGTCGAAATCCCACAGCCAGTCTGCCAATTGCCCTGGTTTGGCGCCGCGCAGGTCCAGCTCGACACCGCAAAGGCGGGCAGCGATGGTCGCCTTCCAGATACGCGGGTTCGGCATGTAAGAAAATATTCTCAGATCAGCCATGCTTCCTCTCCGTTTCCGACGCCGGCCTGGACTTCCCCGACACGAAACACTAATGCATATGCAGATAGATTTCACGGGAGACGATTTTAACATGACAATGAAACGTATGGTGCTGGAGATCGGCATGGGTACCGATATTCGTGGCACGGATTCGACCAAAGCGGCGGTCCGCGCCCTGCGGGATGCGCTATGGCACAATTCCCTGACCGTGGCCCACGCCCTGGACCTGGATGTGGATTCCATGCAGGTGGCCGTGACCATCGGCGTCCCGCAACCGGATCAGGTGGACAAGGAGCAAGTGCTCGCCGTGCTGCCCCACGGTACCGGCACGGTGGAGGTCGTAGAAGGCGGTTTGCAAATACCCAATGAGGCCGGCACGGATGGAACGATCATGGCCCACGCCGCCGCCGTTGTGTATCTGGATGTGGCGTAGGGAGAGTTCATCATGACCAAGAAACGCGTTATTTTGGAAATGGGTGCCGGCAACGATCTGCACGGCGGTGATTATACCAAGGCCGCCCGTCGGGCCGTCGATGATGCCCTGCACCATTCCTCGCTGACCATGCTGCGGACCCTGGGCGTCGGCGCCGACGGTATGTATGTGGACGTCACCATCGGCGTACAGAAACCCGACGCGGTGGACAAGGCGGCGGTACAGGCGGCTCTGCCTTACGGTACCGTCACCGTGAATGTGGTGAAGGGCGGCCTGGACGTGCCCGATGAAGCCTTGGGTGACGTGGCGGTGATCGCCTCCGCCGCCCTGGTGGTGCGTCTGGAACTACCTTAGTTCGGAAAATCTGGCATCCGCCCAGATCGCCGCCGCAATATCCGACGGCGGCCGCAGTTTGCCGTTGTCGTCCAGGGGATCAACGGTCAGCCAGGCCTGGCCGCCCGACCTGGCCAGATCGCCATAGACTTCCGTGACGATGGTCAGATAGTCACGGTCGGCTTCGTGCATATCGCGGGTCTGTTCGGTGTAGCTGCGGGCATCCTTTTCGCCGACCAATCGGTCCGCCAGCTGGGTGGAGGTCGCCAACAGTAAGGTTAGATCCGGGCGGGGCAGATCGAACAAGCCAAATTCCAGTTGTTCGATCCAGGCGATCAGCTCGGCCCGCGCAACTCCGGAAAGCTTGGCGGCGTTGTAAGCGATGTTGGAGGAAACATAGCGATCCAGGATGATCAGGTCATGATCGGCGATCAACGTCATCAGTTTACCGCGGCTTTCAAAGCGGTCGCCGCCGAACAACAGGGCGGCGTAGCGAACGGGAACCTGATCAATGGCGCCCATGTCGCCGCGCAGGTAGGCGCCCACCAGTTCGGAAAAACGGGTTTCCTCGTAACGGGGGAAAGACAGCGCCGCCGCCCGAACGCCGGCTGCCTCCGCCAGGGCCAATAACTCTCCACACAGAGTTCCCTTGCCGGCGCCGTCAATACCTTCGATGGCCAATAGCATGCTGCTTGTTTGTCCTTACGCCTTAGCCGAATATGGCCACGGAAATCATAGTGGAGAGTAACATGGAACGCCCCTCCAATTCTGACCAAGATCCCGCATCACACCCAATGATTAAGGCTGCCGCGAATTTCGCCGCCAATTATATCGCGCCCAATGCCGCCGCTTGGGAAGAAAACAGGGCACTGCCGACGGATGGCGTCCATGCGGCGGCCGAGGCCGGCTTGTGCGGCATGCTGTTGTCCACGGATCTTGGCGGCGGCGGTCTGTCCAAGACCGCCATGGCCCATGTCATGGAGGAGTTGGCCAAGGCGGACATGGCCTACGCGTTCGCCATGATCGTGCATAACAACTTCATGAACGCCATCGCAACGGCCGGCACCCCGGCCCAGCGGGAACGCTATCTGCCGGCCATGCTGTCTGGTGATTGCCTGGGCGCGTTTTTATTGACCGAGCCGCAGGGCGGCTCGGACGCCGCCAACATGACCACCACGGCCCGGCGAGACAATGACGGCTGGGTCATCAACGGTGCCAAGGCCTGGGTCTCGAATGCCGCGACGGCCGGTCTGTTGAGCGTCTATGCCCAGACCGATGCCGCCAAGGGCTGGCGCGGTATCGCCACCTTCCTGATCGAGGCGGAGCAGCCCGGCGTCATTCGCGAGGCGACCTACAGTATGATGGGGGCCCACGTCCTGGGCGTTGGAGGTTTCCGTTTCGAGGATGTGCGGGTCGCCGATGACGCCGTGCTGCTGCCGCCGGGCGAGGGCTTCAAGGGCGCCATGGCCGGCATCGATCTGGCCCGCGCCAATGTGGCCGCCATGTGCTGCGGCATCATGGCCAACAGCCTGGACGTGGCTCTGGCCTATTGCGCCGGCCGCCAGGCCTTCGGTCAGCGCCTCGCCGATTTTCAGGGTCTGCAATGGCAATTGGCCGACGTCGCCACGGACCTGCATGCCAGCCGCCTGATGGCCTACGACGCGATCGCCGTTATCGATGCCGGCGGGCCGGCGGCCATTCCCGCCGCCCATGCTAAGAAATTCGCCACCCGCGCGGCCCAGAAAGGCGTGGCCGAATGTATGCAGGCCATGGGCGCCAATGGTTACAAGCATGAATACCCCCTGGCCCGCCATCTGGCCTGCGCCAAGATGGCTAACTACATCGACGGCACCACGGAAATTCAGAACGTGGTCATCAGCCGGGATCTATTGCGGCCATATGATTGACTGTGCGGGGCGCCCGGCGCTGTTGTCACCTTGACAGCGTTCCTCAATTGTTTGAACATTCGTTCAAATTTCAGCCTTATGAGGACTAAGCCATGGCCCGCTACGACCGCGTAATCAAGAACGGCATGATCATCGATGGAACGCGGCTGCCGCGCTTTCGCGGCGATATCGGCATCAAGGATGGCGTGATCGCCGAAATCGGCCACATAGACGGTGCCGACGGTGACGAAGTGATCGATGCCCATGGCCTTGTGGTGGCGCCCGGCTTTGTCGATCTGCACACCCATTACGATGCCCAGCTGTTCTGGGACCCTTACTGCACCATTTCGGGCTGGCACGGCATTACTTCGGTGGTGATTTGCAACTGCGGCTTTGGCTTCGCCCCCGTGCGGCCGGAGGAACGCGACCGTTCCATGTTGTCCATGACCCGGGTGGAAGCCATTCCCCTGGCCTCCATGCAGGCGGGCATGCCGTGGGACTGGGTCACCTTTCCCGAATTCCTGGATAGTGTCGATCGCGCGCCCAAGGCCATGAACGTGCTGCCTTATGTGCCCATTTCACCGTTCCTGGTCTGGGTCATGGGGTTGGAGGATGCCAAGGCGGGCCGCAAGCCCACGGATGAGGAACATGCCGAGCTGGTACGGTTGTTGAACGAGGCCATGGATGCCGGTGCCTGCGGTTGGTCGGCACAGCGCATGCTGCCCACGGGCCCGGCGGCGGTGCAGCGGGACTATGACGGCACGCCCATGCCCACGGACGTCATGCACGACGATACCTGCCGCGAATTCGCTAAGGTGCTGCGCCGGCGCAACGAAGGCTTCATGCAGATGCTGCTGGTTTCCGGCGACAACGAGAAGGATCGGAAATTCTACGAGGAAATGGCCGAGATTTCCGGCCGGCCGATCATCATGAACGTGGTCCAGGCCTTTGACCACAAGCCGGAAATCCATCGCGCCACCCTGAAATGGCTCGAATCTTGCCGCGACCGGGGTATCCGCGTGGTCGCCCAGGGGCTGACCACGGACGCCGGTTTCACCTTCACGTTCGAAAACTGGAACCTGTTCGACGACATCGAAGCCTGGTGTGAAGCTACCACCGGCACGCTGGAGGAACGCAAGGCCAAGCTGGCCGATCCCGCCCGCCGCGAGGTATTGAAGGAAAAAATGCCCCGCACCGCCATCGGTCCCTTACCGGAAATCGTCATCGTCGGCCCGCAATTGGAAAAAAACCAGCAATGGCTGGATCACACCTTGGCCCTGGTAGGGGAAAAAACCGGCAAGCATCCGGTGGATGTGATGCTGGACATGGCGGTGGAAGAGGATCTGAAGACCGATTTCTTTGCCGCGCCGCCCAATGGCAGCCTGGAACACCTCAAGGAAATTGTCGACGATCCTTATGTTTTGTTTGGTGTATCGGACGGTGGCGCGCATACCAAATTCCTCACCGCTGGCCGTTACCCAACCGAAACAATCGTCAAGATCGTGCGTGAAAACAACATGATATCCCTGGAAGAGGCCCACTGGCGGCTTTCCGCCCTGCCGGCGCAATTCGGCGGTTTCCAGGGCCGCGGTACCCTGTCCAAGGGCGCGCCGGCGGACATCATCGTCTATGACTATGAAAACCTGGAAGTGCTGCCCGACGAGATCGTGCACGACATGCCGGCGGGCGAATGGCGCCGGGTGCAGCGGGCCAAGGGCTATCGCTATGTCCTGGTCAATGGTGAGGTGACGATCAAGGATGATCAGCAGACAGAGACCTATTCGGGCCGCCTGCTGCGTTTCGGCACCGGCCTGCCGCAAGCCCAAACGGAAGCGGCGGAATAGGCAGCGGTCATGGCTCACGGCGCGGCGGCCGCCAACGATGCCCCCGAGCGGACCCGAGAAGTAGTGTTGCAGGCGGCCTTGGAAGCCTTTTTCGAACAGGGCTTCCACGGTACCTCCATGCGCAATATCGCGGCCCGCGCCGGCACCGCGATCAGCCATGCCTATTACTACTTCCCGTCCAAGGCGGACCTGCTGCGCGCTTTGATCTTTCAGGTCACGGAAGATTTGCTGGTGTCGCTTACGTCGGCCCGAGCGTCGGCGGGGTCTGACCCGGCGGCGCAATTGGCGGCGATGGTGCGGGCCCATGTCGCCCTGCATACGGCGAGCCAGGCGGAATCATTCGTGGGCAACACCGAACTGCGCAGCCTGGGCGAAAAGGACCGCGCTCGGGCGGTGGCTCTGCGGGACGAAATCGGCGGAATTTTTCGCGCCGTGGTGGGCGCGGGCATGGCCGAGGGCGCCTTTCATTGTACCCATCGCGACGAGACCGTGCTGGCCATCATGACCATGTGTACTGCCGTGGCCGCTTGGTATCGCGCCGATGGCCCCCTCTCGGCTGAGCTGCTTGGGGAACGTTATGGGGATCTGGCACTGAATATGGTAGAATGGCATGGAAACATACAGGCAGGGGGGATGACATCGTGAGTGAACAGGCAGCGCAGGTTTCGCCATACACGACAGAGGCCAAGGTGCGTTATGTGAACGCTGAATGGAAAGGACGGGATGAAACGCCGCGCATCGGCTCCCGCGAGACCCGCCGCGCCAATACCTCATTTCAGGACGCCATCATGCATGACGCCCGCCCGCGCCTGGCGGCGGACGATTTGAATTTGAAACGCAATGGCTTCACCCTGTCCGAAAATCACTCACAGGTCGGTAATTTTCGTGATCCGGACGAAGTGGCCGCGACATATCATGGCGAGATGGAAGATCTGATCTGCCGGGTAACCGGGGCCAGCCGGGCCATCACCCGCAGCCATCTGATCCGCACCGAGAAACCCATTGATTTCAACGACGGCTATTCCCGGTTTGTCCACTGCGACTACAACATGGCCCGTCTGGGCGATATGACCGCCGAGTTGCTGGCCCGCGAAGGTTTGAGCCCGCAAGATAACTGGACCTACGCCTGGTACAACACCTGGCAGCCGTTCGACCATCAGGTACAGAACAATCCCCTGGCCATAATCGACTGGGAATCCCTGCCCGAAGACGACGTGATCGGTTATTTCTATACCGGCCGGGGCAACGATAGCCTGGTCTCGGCCCCCGTGCACAACCCGGCCCACAAGTGGTGGTACTTTCCCCAAATGGAAACCTGGGAAGTCCTGGTCTTCACGCAATTGAACCAGCAACCTGACCAAGCCATCTATTGCCCGCATACATCCTTCGATATTCCCGGCTCGGCGGAAGATTCCCTGCCCCGCCGCAGCGTCGAGACGCGCTTGCTGGCGGTGTTCGAGGATGCGAGGTAGAACGCCTGCTTAATTGATCAGGCCGCTTTCGCCTTCGTCATCCGGGTCGGCGGGCGGTTTTTCAGCCGTGGCGCCGGCTTGATGGTGGACCAGACGCCACCGCTTGCCTTCATGGACGAAAATATTGGTGGCGATCAGGTAATTGCCCTGGATCTCCTCAAAACAGATCACGTAAGCCATTTCGCCTAGCATATGGGCGCGGGCGGCGAGGCACTGAATGGCCGGTGAACCAGGATTGTCCAGGATCGCCTGCCAGCTTAGCAGGACCTCGTCCCGCCCCTCCAGCAGGCCCCAGCCGGGATGGATACAGCTGACTGCCGCATCTTCGGCCCAGGCCTCTGCCATGATGTCCATATCCCGATCCGCGAAGGCCCGGTAAAAGGCCTCGTTGGCGAACAATACGGCGTCCAGTTCCGACATGATCTGCTTCTCATGACCTTATCCGATGGTTATCAGTTTAACCGGTAACGGCGGTGGTATCACATCACGATTCGCATTTGCCGCCCATCGGTTTAAACTGGCGCCAGATCGAGCCAGCATTCGAGCCAGTATTCGAGCCTACAAAGGATAAAACCATGGCCTACAGCGAAATTCTCTATGACGTCTCCGACAAGATCGCCACCATCACCCTGAACCGACCGGACAAGCTGAATGCCTGGACCGGCGTGATGGAGACAGAGGTCCGCGCCGCCCTGATAGAGGCTTCGGGCGACGATGCGGTTGGTGCGATCATTCTGACCGGCGCCGGGCGGGGCTTTTGCTCCGGCGCGGATATGAACAATTTGAACAGCATCCAGCAGGGCGCCTCCAGCGGCGGCCCCACCTCGGACAGTGTCCGGGCAGTCGATAACGCCATTCCCGGCGGTCTGTCGCTCTCGAACGATTTCAGCCTGCGTTACACTTATTTTCCCACGGTGCCGAAGCCGATCATTGCCGCCATCAACGGTCCGGCGGCTGGTCTGGGCCTGATCATGTCGCTTTATTGCGATGTGCGTTTCGCCTCCGACGCGGCGGTGTTCTCCACCGCTTTTTCCCGCCGCGGCCTGATCGCCGAGCATGGTATTTCCTGGATGCTGCCGACCCTGATCGGCCCGGCCAACGCCCTGGACATCACTCTTTCGGCGCGAAAATTCACCGCCGCTGAGGCTAAAGAGATGGGTTTGGTCAGCAAGGTCTACCCCATGGAAAGCTTCATGGATGACGTTCGCGCCTATGCCACGGAAATGGCCACATTGGCCTCGCCACGGTCCATTCGGGTAATGAAGCGGCAGATCTATCAGGCCATGTTGAATTCCCTGGAACATTCCGTGCTGCTGGCCAACAGCGAAATGCCGGCCAGTTTTGAATCCGAGGACTTCAAGGAAGGCGTCGCGCATTTCGTTGAACGCCGCGCGCCCAACTTTACCGGAAATTAGGTCCAGCAAGGTCCGATCCAAAAGGCGCCCGGGAGCGGTTGCTCTCGGGCGTCTTCCGTCCTAAAAGCTGCATCGATCAGGTTTGTCCGAAGGAACCCATCATGCCCACTGTCCGCACCGCCATTTCAGACATGCAAACCCAGCGCATTGGCGAGGTCTCGCGTATCGCCATCGGCGATCCGGATGTCATTCCGTTGTGGTTCGGCGAACCGGACCTGGATACACCGGATTTTATCCGCCAGGCAGCGATCGATGCCATGCAGTCGGGACAGACCCGCTATGTGAACAAGCGCGGTATCCCAGAACTGCGCCAGGCCATTCTGGACTATACCCAGGCGCAATTCGGCATCGAGCTGGATGGGGAGCGGATCACCGTGACCGGTTCGGGCATGACGGCGATCATGATCGCGACGGAAACTCTTGTGAACAACGGCGACAATGTGGTGATGATCTCGCCCATCTGGCCGAACATTTTCTACTGCACGCAAACCATGGGCGGGGAAAGCCGCCATGTTCGCCTGGACCTGACCGAGACTGGCTGGCGGTTGGATCTGGACAAGCTGTTCGATGCCTGTGACGAACGGACCAAGGCCATCTTCATCGCCTCACCCTCCAACCCCACCGGCTGGCTGATGGAGCCGGAACAGCAACAAGCGGTATTGGATTTCTGCCGCCAACGGGGCATCTGGATCATTGCGGACGAAGTCTATCACCGTATCGTTTATGACCGGGCGGTGGCGCCGTCGTTTTTGTCCATCGCCGAGCCTGATGACGCTCTCTACGTGGTGCATTCCATGTCCAAGGCCTGGTGCATGACGGGGTGGCGTTGCGGCTGGCTGGTACATCCGGCCGACCTGGGCGATAAAATGGGCGATCTGTCCGGTATCAACAACACAGGTTCCACCTCCTTCGTACAGCATGCCGCCGCGGTTGCCTTGCGGGATGGCGAGGATTTCGTGGCCATGGGTGTTGAACGCTGCCGCCGCGCCCGGGACATCGTGCACCAGCGTCTTGGCGGGCATGACCGCGTAACCCTGGCGGCGCCCAAGGCTGCCTTCTATGCCTTTCCCAAAATCGACGGGCTGAAGGACGATTTGGCGTTTGCCAAGCAATTGGTGCGCGAACATCGCGTTGGATTGGCGCCGGGCTCGGCATTTGGACCGGATAATGAAGGTTTCCTGCGCCTGTGTTTCGCAAAGTCGGAAGCGCAACTCTCCGAAGCCATGGACCGCATTGAAGCTGGTTTGAATACTTTGTAAATCAACTGTATACGGAGAGTGTTGTTTTTCTCCGGTTCGATATTAATAAAATATCAACCACAAAATAAAATAATTCCAAATTATTTTGGAATATTCAGAATATTTTAATTTAAGGTATGGAATAATTCATCTTCGCGTGGCTATTTTGCGTGCCTTGTGATCGGTGTCACTTGCGAAGAGCGCCATGCAAATACATGTCTATTCGTGCAGCCGTCTGTAATGCTGCGTCGACCAGCATGGAGAACCGACAATCATGACGAGGGCCGAGGTAATACCGGGCAGGAAACCACGTCAAGGATATGTGGCGCGCATTTGGTCGGCACTGACATCCATGATGAAGGACCGCAGCGGCGCGACGGCTATTTATGTCGCTTTCGCCGGAACCCTGGCGCTTTCGGGCGGTGTCTTGGCCCTGGATATCGGCCGGGTCGTGGTGCTTCGCTCGCAAATGCAAAACGCTGCCGATTCCGCGGCCCTGTCGGCCGCCGCACAGCTTGACGGCCAGTCCGGCGCCATCAACCGGGGCACCGCGGCGGCTTCCAACGCCATTACCAATACCACCTCCCTGACCGATCCATCCGGCGCCTTCACCGTGCAAAGCATAGTGTTTTACGACGATACC
Organism: Rhodospirillaceae bacterium; assembly: GCA_018667855.1. Taxonomy (GTDB): domain Bacteria; phylum Pseudomonadota; class Alphaproteobacteria. The sequence goes on along the minus strand of JABIRL010000182.1, from coordinate 29,516 downwards.
GACCCGACGCCGCTGGTCACGACGGTCGATGATGAAGCCGTTATGGTCGCGGTGACCTTGGTCCCCCGGACAATTTCCATATTCCTGGCGCCGGTGCTGGAGACCATTGCCAGCGGCGTGGTGGCGGATCAATTTACCCTCGAAGGTACGGCACGGGCGGGTATCGAGCCCATTGTCTGCGCCGCTCCACCCTTTATGGCCTGCAATCCGGCCGAGGGCGGCAACCCTAGCGACGATCTGCTGGATGCCGACAATGCCGGCCGCCAGTTATTGACCAAGACCGGCCCGGGCGGGGGCACCCTGGCGCCGGGCAATTTCGGCCTTCTGTGCCCATCATCGGGTAATTGCGGTGCGGCCAGCGTTGGTGATGCCCTGGCTAACGATCCGGGCCTTTGTTACACCTCCATCGTCACCACATCGCCCGGCTCGCAAACCCAGCAGGCCATCAACGGCATCAATGCGCGCATGGATTCCGGTACCAAGAACCCGAAATATCCATCCCAAAATATCATGGGCTATGGCCGGGATTCCGACATGTCCGGCAGCACCATCATCGGCAACGGTGATTGGGACCCGGTGTCCTATTGGTCGACCAATCATTCCGGCGAAACCGAACCCGCCGATCTGGTCAACTACACCCGTTACCAGGTGTTTCTGTATGAACTGGGTGAAACGTTTTACCGGTATGACAACAAAACCATTTATCCCACGGACGGCATTACCAAGCCCGGCACCTATACCACCGTGACGCCGTCCGGAGCTTCCATTCCGGCGGCGGGGGTGCCTTCGTCCACGGCCTCATCGGAAATCAAACGGCGGGTCATGAAAATCGCCGTATTGAATTGTACCGCGCTTGGCGTACAGGGCAGCGGCGACTATCCGACCTATGGCCGCTACGTGGAAGTTTTCCTGACCGAGGAAGTCGCGGGTACCCTGGCGGATACCTACACGGAAGTTATCGGACCCTTGTTGCAACAGTATTCGGATGACGTACATGTCAATGTTCAGCTTATTGACTAAGGTTTCGGGCAACGCGGTCGCGGCGTTGAAATGTCGCCGTGCCATCGCGGCGGTGGAATTCGCCCTGTTCGCGCCGTTGCTGGCGCTGGTCATGGTGGGCATCATTGATTTTGGCTACTACATCAATCAATCCAACGAGTTGGACAAAAGTCTACGGGTTGGCGCTATGTTGGCGGCCCGCTCCAGCCTGCCGCTGTCGGGTGGTTCGCAAGCCACGATCGAAAATTTGGTGAAGACCGGCACGGCGGACGGCTCGGGCGATTTTGTGGTTCCGGGCTGGTCCGACGGCGCGTCGAGCCTGGCGGTAACCACATCAACATACAGCGCCGGCGGCAATAGCTACGAGGTCATAAAAGTCGTGGCGTCGGTGCCGTACAAGGCCCTGTTCAGCGGGCTTCTACATACCTATGGCTTCATGTCGATTACCATGAATGCCGCCCATGAACAGGCCTATGTGGGAGATTGATCCATGGCTTGGGACAGAATAAAACAGCTGAAACGGATCGCCGGGGGATGGCGCAAATGCCGCAAAGGCACCACGGCGGTGGAATTCGGACTGATCCTTCCGGCGCTCCTCCTCCTCACGCTTGGCGCGCTGGAGGGTGGGCTGATCATGTTTGATTACCACAAGATTTCCGAGGCCACCCGGCGCGGCCTGCGCACGGCCCTGACCGAGGACCCGATTATCGATCTGGCCGAATTGGCATCGACGCCGGTACCTTGCAGCGGTTCGGGCGGTGTGTCTTGCAATGGCGTCACGGTGGATAATTCCGCCACCTTCGATGCCGTGGTATCGGCAATGAGGGAGGTATCGTCCCGTATTACCGCCGCCAACGTCATTGTCACCTACACGGACAGCGGTTTGGATATCAGCGGTACGGGCGAGACGATAACGCCTCTGATTACGGTCGAGGTCACCGGCCTGGCCTATAATTTCGTGGCGGTGCGCTACCTTCCCGGACTGCCAAGCCAATTGGATTTGCCAAGTTTCGATACCACCCGGCTGTCTCACACAACGCTGCCGAACTCCTGAGCGTATTTACGGGTGGTTTCAAAACTTGTTGAAGCAAACCGCATCGAAATTGTCATAAGGGTTCCTTAACGCTAGAATAGTTTCATAAGTTGGATGCTCAAATGGGGATGGCCGACCGGATGACGGAAAAATCCAAAAGACGCCTGTTTATCCGACGACGGGGCAATAAACGCGGCGCCATCGCCATTGAATTCGCGTTGATTTTCCCGATCATGCTGATCGTTCTTTTCGGCATCGTCGAATTCGCCTCCATCATGTTCTCCCGCCATGTGATGTTTTATGCGGCTAGGGAGGCGGCCCGCGGTTATGTCACGGGCGCGGCCCTGTCCACGGAAGAAACCGTAACTTTGGCTGAGACCCTTTTGTCGGATGGCAATGCCAAGGGCACGTTTACAGTCACCGCCGCCACCGACGGGCTGGGAACATCCGCGGCCACGATCACGGTATCAATATCTACGCCCATGGCGGATGCCGCGTTGGTCAACGCCTATCCCGATGAACTTGTCGGAGATCAGACCATGTCGGTGACGGCGAGTATGTATCTAGAGGAATCAAGCGAAAACAACACCAGCTGCGGAAAGAAGAAAGGATCGTGTACCAGCAAGAAATCCTCGGATAACAGCAAGAAGAAAAGCAGTAAGAAATAGTTGCAGTCGGGCCGTGGCGGCTATGTACGAATTATTGTGCGACCGCGAAATTTGGGCTTCTTTGATGTCTGGGGGCTAAGGGACGGACAAGCGTCAAAACCTTGGATGGATCAGATGATTGTGAAACGACAGATAACAGCCGGCGGAAAAGCCGCCAACGCCTTGTGGTGGCGAAAGATAGGCCGATTTGGTCAAGAAGGCGGCGGCGCCGTGGCGCTGGTCTTTGCATTGCTGGTGATGCCGTTGCTGGCGCTGGCCGGCCTGGCCGTGGATGTCGGTTTCATTCTTTCGGCCCAGGCCCAGATGCGCGGGGAGGCGGATGCCGCCGCCTTGGCGGCGGCCTCGGTCGCCAGTGACTCTGATGAGGCTGAATCCCGGGCCCTGGCCATCACCGAATTGAACCTACCGGCGGCCGACCATGGTGATGTCCTGGTGTCGGCGGATGTGGAGGTTGGAAACTGGGACGAAGACACCCGGGCTTTCACCGCCAACGGCACGCCGGTCAACGCAGCCCGGGTGACGGTTCGCAAAACAGCATCCAACGGCAATGCGTTTGATTTGACCTTCGGCGGCATTGTCAGTTTCAGTTCCATCGATATAGAGACCATCGCCGTGGCGACCAGTTCGGGCAGCGGCGGCACCGCCTGCGCCCTGGCGCTCAGTTCATCGGCCAAGGGCGCCATCGACGTTGGCGGTAATGCCGTCGTGGCCTTCAATAGTTGCGATGTCGCCGCCAATTCCGATGACGATGATGCCCTTGAAGTGGGCGGCAGCGCCACGCTGGACGCAAATTGCGCCAGCATCGTCGGCGGTACCGACGCGGCATCGCCGGAGTTCGACCTGACCTGCGGCGCGGCCGAGACCGGCACCTCGGCGACCGCCGATCCGTACAGCGGTTTGCCCGATCCGACGGTAGGCAATTGTATTGATACGAATTACAAGAATACCTCCGGCACCGACACACTCTCCGCCGGCACCTATTGCGGTAAATTTGAAATTACCGGCGGTACGGTTGAATTGGGATCGGGCACCTATGTCATTGACGACGGCAATTTCTCGGTCAATGGCGGCGCGACCCTGAAGGAGGTGGATGGAGGTACCGGTGTTACCATCATTTTGACCGACAGTGACGGCGATTCACCGGGTTCCGTCACCATCAATGGCGGCGCCATCGTCACTCTGGCGGCACCGACCAGCGGTGATTATTCGGGCGTGGTGTTTTATCAGGATAAAGATGCGGCCTCGACCACAAAGAACAAATTCAATGGTGGTTCCACCACCAACTTCACGGGTGCGCTGTATTTTCCCAACGAAGCGATCGAGTTCACGGGCGGCAATACCACGGGCGGTTCCACCTGCACGCAGGTCATCGCCCAGACCATTGATTTTACCGGCAATTCCACACTGAATTCGTCCTGTGACAGCGCCGGCACGACGCCGATCCTGATTACATCCAGCTCCCACCTGGTCCAATAGCCGACCGCGCCGGCCGTCGGGTTTGCAGTTCAAATTGAAATTTATTCAGCACACGAGGTTGCCATGAGCCAGGCGCGCATCGCCATCCCGCTCGCAAGGATAAAGTTGTGGTTCCTCATCGTGACACCGAGCCTGGCGCTGTTGGGTTTTGCCAGCGAAGTGGCGGATCACCTGTTTGACTTTTCAAAACGCGATACCTTGGTGCGCCTGTTCAATATGGTCATGGAATGCAACATCCCCAATTGGTATGCCTCGGCGCTATTGTTGGCCTGTGCGGGTCTGCTGACCGCCATTGTCCTGGCGACGCCGCCCGGAAAGGGTGCCTACCGGGGTCATTGGCTCGCCCTGGCCCTGATCTTCGTCTACATCTCCATTGATGAAACAGTGCAGCTGCATGAATTGATCAATCGCCCCCTGCGCCACACTTTTGACCTTGGCGGCATGCTGTATTACGCCTGGGTCATTCCGGCTTGCGCCATCGTGGCCGTGCTGGCAGTGGCCTATTGGCGCTTCCTGGGCGCGTTGTCGGCACCAACAAGGCGGCTATTCGTGTTGGCGGCCGTGGTCTATGTGGGCGGTGCCTTGGGCACGGAATTTTTTGTCAATCACTGGGTTTCCATTTACGGCACCGATCCGGTCTATGGCATGCTCAACATTGTGCAGGAAACCATGGAATTGTCGGGCCTCGCCGTATTCTTTGTTGCCTTGCTGGGCTATCTGCAAGAGACCTTCGGTGAACTGCGCGTTGTTGTGGAATAGGGTCGGGGTTCGCCATGCAGACGGAACGCTTTGCCTCCCGGTATCTGGTTTCGCCATCCTATGATCTGGTTTTCTTCATCCTTTCACCGCTGTTCGCCCTGGTCCTGGGTCTGGCGCTGTCACAAACACCGTTGAATGGCGAGGAAGTATACGAGGGTGAAAACTGGCTAGAGATTTTCATCTCCATCTTCATCATGGCGCATCTGTTCATCGTCATCTTCCGCTCCCACGGCAACGCCGCGATATTCCAGCTGTATCCATTTCGATTTACCGTCGTGCCTTTGCTGGCTCTGGTGGCGATGGGGTATTCCGCCTGGGCCCTGGTGATCGGATCGGTGTTGGCGACGTTCTGGGACGTTTATCATTCCAGCCTGCAAACATTCGGTTTGGGCCGCATCTACGACAAGCTGGCGGGTAACGATCCGCGGGTCGGACGCCGGTTGGATATCATCCTCAATTTCTACCTCTACGCCGGGCCCATCGCCGCGGGCGCCACGTTGATGGATCATGTCAACGATTTCGAGGAGTTCAAGGATGTGGGCTCCTTCTTCTTTACGGAAATTCCGGCCTACGTGGAATTCAACAGCGGTATCCTGAGCTGGCTGGTGATCGGCACCGGCATTCCCTTCCTGATCTATTATCTGTACGCCTATTGGCGACTGGCCCGGGCCGGGCATCGGATCTCGTACCAAAAGGTCGTGCTGTTGTTTCTGACCGGCGTCTGTTCAATTTATGCCTGGGGCTTCAACCCGTTCGGCATGGCCTTCTTCATCATGAATTTTTTCCATGCCTGGCAGTACTTCGCCCTGATCTGGTGGTCCGAGCGGAAAACCCTTGTTCGGTTGGCAGGGCGCGAGGGTCGGGCCGGCGCGACCGGAGCCGCCCTGGCGCTGCTGCTTGGTGTCGGACTGGCCTATGGTGTCGTCGCGGGCCTATATCACGAAGACAGCGCCTGGATTACCTCCGCCTTCCTCGTAGTTTCCCTGATGCACTTTTGGTACGACGGCTTTATCTGGTCCGCCAGGCGCGATCAGATTTAGCTATTGTCGTTCACGCCGGTGCGCGGACACGCACCGCTCCACCGGGGCGGCGCATCAGCGCCGGGCCGCCGTCGCGGCCTGGGTTTCGAGGCCTCCGTCTTCCCTAACGCTTGCCCTCGATGTTAATCGCGATCAGGCGCGGGCCGGCAGCCTCGAAAGCGGCCTTGACCGCTGGTGCGACTTCGGACGGGTCGCTGACCGCACAGCCATCAATTCCCATGCCCTTGGCTATGGTGACAAAGTCCAAGGCCGGGGTGTCCAGGTCCATTTGCGGGTAATCCTGGTTCGAATTGGCATCGAAGCGCTGGCGATAGGTGTCCAGATTATGTTTCAGGATGCGGTATTCCCGGTTCACCAATATGACGTAAACGATGTCCAGCTCGTGATGCGCGGCTGACCACAGGGCCTGGATCGAATACATGGCCGAGCCATCGCCCGAAACCGTCAGCAAGGGGCGGTCTGGATGGGCCAGTTTAGCGCCGATGGCGCCCGCCAGGCCCTGGCCGATGCCGCCGCCTCGGCCGGAATAAAAGTCGCCTGGTTTGGCGAAGTTAAAAGCGCGGGCAAGATCCAGACCGGCCGTGATGGCTTCCTCCACCACCACGGCATTATCCGGCGTGCCGGCATTAATTTCGGCCATGACGCGGGGCATGGACATAGGGGAGCGGTCCCAGGCGCGCTGGCCGCGGGCCTGATAGGCAGCCTCGGCCTCCGTGCTTTGGGCTGCCAGGTCTTCGTTTCTGGCGGCGGCGGCGGCGGCATATTCGCCGCCGGTCAAGCCGGCGCTCAACGCTTTCAAGGCACTGGGCAAATCGCCGACCAGGCCGCCGGTGAGCGGATGATTGTAGGCCAGGCGCGCCGCCGATTCCTCGATCTGCACCACTGCCGCGCCATCCGGGAACGGGGCGCCGGGGGTGAACCAGACTTCCTCGAAAAACGGCCCGCCAATTAGCAGCACCAGATCCGCATCACCCAGGGAATTGCGAATGGCGGCGGCGTCGACAGGTAAAATACCCTTTGCGTTGGGATGGCGGTTTGGAAAGGCCGCATGGTGGCGGATGGCCTCGAACCAGACGCCGGCGCCCATGGCCTCCGACAGCGCCACCAAATCATCCGTGGCGCCGGATCGGGCCACGTCATCACTGACCACGATGATCGGCTTCGTCGCCGCCAGTATCTGTTTCGTGATTGCCGCCACGCCGTCCGGGTCCGGGCGTGGTGCCGTGTACATTTCAACGGATGCGGCGGCGCCATTCTCGGTTTCCTGCTCCATGACATTGATCGGCAGGGCAACGAACACAGGGCCGGCAGGGGCTTCATTGGCGATCTTGAAGGCCCGTTGCATGATGGCGGCCATCTCGTCGGCCCGCTCCACCTGGACGCTCCATTTCACCACCGGTGCCGCCATTGCCGCCAGATCATGGCCCAGGATCGGCTCGCGCAGGCGCAGGCGGGTGTCCTGCTGGCCGGCGGTGACCACCATCGGGGAATTGGCTTTCAGGGCGCTGTACATCATGCCGATGCCGTTGCCCAGGCCCGGCGCCACGTGCAGATTGACCACCGGCGTCTTGCCGTTGGCCTGGGCGTAGAAGCTGGCCGCGCCCACCGCGATGCCTTCATGCAGTGCGACCACATACTCGATCTGGGGATAGCTCTGCAGGCTGTCCAGCAGCGGGCTTTCCGTGGTGCCCGGATTGCCGAAGATGCGGTCCACGCCGTGGGCCACCAAACTGTCCATGAATACCTGTCGTCCGCGCATGTCTTCCTCCAATCCCTAATTCTTCAACTGTGTATTTTATACAATTCGTGTGTCGTGGCGGCCCCAATAACGGTCCTTGATCAGGCGCTTGTACAGCTTGCCGTTTTCGTGGCGGGGCAGTTGCGCCTCGAAATCCACGCTGCGGGGACATTTAATGGCCGATAGATGCTCCCGGCAATAGCCCAGGATCTCCGCCTCCAGGTCCGGGCCCGCCTGTTTCGGGTCAATGGCCTGAACCACGGCCTTGACCGCTTCGCCGAATTCCGGGTCCGGGACACCGACCACGGCCACGTCCAGAATTTTCGGATGGCTGACCAGCAGGTTCTCGATTTCCTGGGGGTAGATGTTGACGCCGCCGGAAATAATCATGAAGGACTTGCGGTCGGTTAGAAACAGATAGCCGTCCTCGTTCAGATAGCCCACATCGCCCAGGGTCGACCAGCCGCGGTCGTTGCGGGACTCGGCTGTTCGTTCGGGGTCGTTGTGATAGGTGAATTCCGGCGCATCGGAAAAATAGATCGTACCGGGACTGCCCACGGGCTGTTCGACGCCATCATCGTCCATGATATGCACCACGCCGACCAAGGCCCGGCCGACCGAGCCTGGATAGGTCAGCCATTCGTCGGACTTGATGGAACAAAATCCGTTACCTTCGGTACCGGCATAATATTCGTACAGCACCGGGCCCCACCACTTGATCATGTCGTGCTTGGTTTGAACCGGGCAGGGGGCGGCGGCATGGATGACCACTTCCAGGCTGGACAGATCGTATTTGCCGCGCACGGCCTCGGGCAATTTCAACATGCGCACGAACATGGTGGGCACCCATTGGCTGTGGCTGATTTTATGCCGCTCGATCAGGGCCAGGGCGCCTTCGGGATCAAAGCGCTCCATCACGACGGTGGTGCCGCCCTTGCGCAGGACGCCCATGTTGAAGCGCAGCGGTGCTGAATGATAAAGCGGCGCCGGTGAAAGATAGACCGATGTCCCGCTCACCCCATATAGCGCGCCGATTATGTCGACGGGACCGCTGGGCGTGCCAAGGGGTTCGCCCGTAATGGGTTTCTTGATGCCCTTGGGACGGCCGGTGGTGCCCGACGAATACAGCATGTCAGCGCCTTCAAATTCGTCTGAAATGGGTGCAATTGGCTGTTCGGCGACGGCCGCTTCATAGGATTGGTAGCCCGGGATCACCCCGCCCACCATGATATTTGCTTCCACATTGGGCATCAAATCGAACAGTTCGGCGGCGACCTCCGCCTTCGCCTGGGAGGTGATAAAACCCTGGCGCCGCAATCGCCAACGATGAAGGCCACTTCCTCGGCCGTCAGGTAGGATGAAATGCAGGTGTAGTACAACCCCGCCCGATGCGCCGCCCAGCAGACCTGCAGATAGGCGGTGTTGTTCTCCATATAGATCGCGATGTTGTCGCCCAATTCCAGGCCCAGGCCGCGAAACAGATGCGCGCCCTGGTTCGAAGCCTCGTCCAGTTCGCTGTAGGTAACGATCTGACCGCTGTTGGCCATGATATAGGCCGCCTTGTCCGGCGTTTCGGCGGCATGAATTCCGGGATGCATGGATAACTCCTGAGGGGGCTTCGAACGCTTGGCCGGGCAATTTAACACAGCCGGTGGGATTTGCAGCCAGTAACGGATAGCAAACCGGGCGGAGTTTCGCTATTGCATTGGGATGCTGTTTTGCGTGGGGAGACCAAGAATGACCGATCGATGGTATGAAGATGTCAAGGTGGGCGAGAAAATCATCTCGCCCGGCAAAACCCTGACCGAGGCGGAGATCATCAACTGGGCCTTTCAGTTCGACCCGCAACCCTTTCACATGGACAAGGTGGCGGCAGAAGAACATATGTACGGCGGCCTGATCGCCTCGGGCTGGATGCTGGGCACGTATTCGTTTCGCCTGTTCTTGCTGACCCAGCCTTGGGCGGAGGAGGCGTCTCTCGGCTCTCCCGGCATCGACGATTTGCGCTGGGTCCGGCCCGTCAGGCCCGGCGATACCATCCATGTGGAGGTGACCGTCACCGACAGCCGCCCTTCCGCCTCCAAACCGGATCGCGGCATCGTCGGTCTGGATTGGCAGTTGCGCGACCAGAATGACGAAATCGCCATGACCATGCGCTCCATCCAGCTTCTCAGACGCCGGCCCTAATATGCGGACCCGGCATTTTTTTTCAGACAGATAGGAATTCACTTCATGAAATTTGGCATTATGACCGGGGCCGTACCCGATCCGGACGCGACGATTGATAGTTTCATAGCCCAGGCTAGGGACGTGGAAGCGCGCGGTTTCGCCTCGTTCTGGCTGGCCAATACGCGGGGCCATGACGCCGTTACGGCCATGGCCATGGCGGGGCGCGAAACCACGACGTTGGAAGTTGGGACGGCGGTGACGCCGGTCCAGCCGCGCCATCCGTCCGCGCTGGCGCAGCAGGCCTTGACCGCCTCGGCCCTGGCGCGGGGCCGCTTCACCCTGGGTATCGGGCTGTCCCACAAGGTGGTGATCGAGGATGCCCTGGGTCTGTCCTATGCCAAGCCGGCCAAGACCATGGAGGAATATCTGGAGATACTGGCGCCACTGCTGGCGGGCGAAGACGCCGCCTACAAGGGTGATATATACTGCAGCAAGTATGCTCTGGGTGTCAAGGATGCAGCCAACCCGGTGCCCCTGATCATCGCAGCCCTTGGGCCCATGATGCTGGAGCTGGCCGGCCGCCATTCGGACGGCACCTGTCTGTGGATGACGGGCGCCCGCACGATCGCCCAGCATGTGGTGCCGGCCATACGCGATGCGGCGGCCTCCGCCGGGCGCCCGGCGCCACGGGTCATTGCCGGCTTTCCCGTGGTCTTGACCGACGATCCCGACGGGACCAGGGAAAAGGTGAACCAAATTCTGCAGGTTTACGGCCAATTGCCGTCCTACCGCGCCATGATGGATCGGGAGGGCGCGGCGAGCCCCGGTGATATCGCCCTGGTCGGCGACGAAGCGGCGCTGGATGAAGCCATTGCCAAGATCGGTGATGCGGGCGCCACGGAAATGATTTCGGTTCTGCTGGACACCGAACCCGGCGCCAAGGCCCGGACCCTGGATTATCTGCAAGGCCAGCTGTAACAAGAACGGCCCGCCCCCGATTTCAGGGGCGGGCCGATGAAACTTATCGGTTCGCCTACTGTACGCCGTAGGCCAGCATGGCATCGGCGATCTTGACGAAGCCGGCCACGTTGGCGCCCATCAAATAATCGCAACTGCCGTTGACGCCCTTGCCTTCGCCGTATTGATAACAACTGCTGTGGATATTTTGCATAGTGCTCAACAGCAGCTTCTGCAATTCGTCCTCGCTCCACGATATACGGGCTGAATTCTGGCTCATTTCCATGCCCGATACGGCGACACCGCCTGCGTTCGCGGCCTTGGACGGGCCATATAGAATACCGGCGTCCTGGAATACATTGATGCCCTCGACCACGGTGGGCATGTTGGCGCCTTCGGAAATGCCCTTGCAGCCGTTCTTGACCAGCAGTTTGGCCTCGTCCTCGCTGATTTCATTCTGGGTGGCGCAAGGAATGGCGTAGTCGCAGGGGACGCCCCAGGGCCGCCCCTCATGGAAGGTGGCGCCTGGAAACTGATCCACATACTCGGAAATGCGGCCTCGGCGTACATTCTTCAGTTCCTTGATCCACTCGAGCTTTCCCTCGTCGATGCCATCGGGGTCATGGATGTAACCGCCCGAATCCGACAGGGTCAGCACCTTGCCGCCCAAATGGCGGACCTTTTCCGCCGCGAACGTGGCCACATTACCGGACCCTGAAATCACCACCGTGGCACCATCAAGGGAAGCGCCGATCTTGTCGGTCATGCATTGCAGGAAATAGACCGCGCCGTAACCGGTCGCCTCGGTCCTGATAAGCGAGCCGCCGAATTCCAGGCCCTTGCCGGTCAGGACGCCCTCGAACTTGTTGGTCAGGCGTTTGTATTGCCCGAACATATAGCCGATCTCGCGCGCGCCAACGCCGATGTCGCCGGCGGGTACATCGGTGTTGGGGCCGATATGACGGCACAATTCGGTCATGAAGGACTGACAAAAACGCATCACTTCATTGTTGGTTTTTCCCTTGGGGTTGAAATTGGCCCCGCCCTTGCCGCCACCCATGGGCAGGCCGGTCAGGGAATTCTTGAACTGCTGCTCGAAACCGAGGAATTTCAGCACGCTTTCATTGACCGTGGGGTGAAAGCGGCAGCCGCCCTTGTAGGGACCGATGGAATTGTTGAACTGTACCCGCCAGCCGCGATTGACCCGGATATTGCCCTCGTCATCTTCCCAGCAGACACGGAAGGAGACGACACGGTCCGGCTCCGTCATGCGTTCCAGGATCTGCATTTCACGGTATATGGGGTTGTCGTCGATATAGGGCAGAACCGTGCCCGCGACCTCGTGCACCGCCTGATGGAATTCAGGCTGTCCCGGATTGCGCTTTATGACGCCGTCCATGAAGTGTTCAAGGGTCACTGCTTCCGTCATCTGGTCATTCCCCATCTATTGGCCGTCAATCAGTTGAACTTGTACCCGCGTATGTCGCAAGGCCCATAGTGTGACACAGTTTGAGCCGGCCGGGTCAATGTTCTTTGACCGCCGACTATCGGATATTCTGCGCTTTGATTATAGTGCGCCGATGCCGGCACCGGCGCCGGTTCGTGACAGAAAATCAACGATATCCACATCCCCGTTTCACGGCTGGGTCGGAGTGAACAGCAGAATGCCCATGGCCCGGTTGATCGTTCTGATGTGTTCTTTTCTGGGCTTGACCCTGTTTGGCATGCACGCGGTGCCCGCCCTGTTGCCGCTGTTCAAGGACATCTGGTCGTTGAGCAATACCGAGGCCGGATGGATTGCCGGCATCCCGTATCTGACCTATCTGATCGGGGTTTCCTTCGTCGGCATCACCGACCGCATCGATGCCCGCCGCATGCTGATCATGGGCGCCGTCATCAATGTTCTAGGATATGGCGGCATGGGCCTTGTTGATGGCTTCTGGGGCGCCATGGTGTTTCGCACCCTGCAGGGCCTGGGCCTGGCCTGGACCTTCATGCCCGGGGTCAAGGCCATCGCCGATCGCATGACGAGCGAAAACAAGGGCCGGGCCACCTCCATCTATGTTTCCTCCTTCGCCATCTGCTCCTCGTTCTCCCTGGTCATCGCGGCGGAAATCACGGAGGTTTTCGGCTGGCGGTGGGCCTTTACCCTGCCGGCCTGCACCAATCTGCTCGCCGCCGGGCTGATCCTGTTTCTCCTCTCCCCGGTGCGTCCGGCCAATGCGGGCGGGCGACTGAAGATCATCCCGGACTTCCGCCCGGTTCTGGGGAACCGCATCACCCTGGGTTATGTCATTGCCTCCTTCACCCACAATTTCGAGCTGTTGGGCGTACGCGCCTGGACCGTGACCTTTCTGACCTGGGCCGTGGCCACCCGGGGTGATATCGCCGGTAGTTTTATGGGGAATTTCAATGTGCCCCTGGTGGCCACCTTGTTGATCCTGATCGGTGTGCCCACTTCAATGGCCGGGGGCGAGCTGGGCCACCGCATCGGCTACGCCAGGGCCGCTTTTCTGGTCATGGCGACATCCGCCGTGGCGGCCGCGTTCGTGGGCTTTTCCGCCGCCTGGTCCCTGTGGCTGCTGGCCGGCCTGGTGCTGTTGCATAACTGTTTCGTGCTGGCGGATTCCGGTGTGCTGAACGCCGGCGCCATCAACGCCGCCACGCCGGGCCAGGCCGGCAACACCGTCGCCGCCTTCGGCGCGGCTGCTGCGGCCGGCGGCCTGGTCGGCCCCGTCCTGGTCGGCGCCATCCTCGATCTCACGGGTGGCGGCCAGGACGCCACAAGCTGGGGCTGGGCCTTCGCCTCCCTTGGCGTCGTGGTATTCGGCGGCGCCATGGCGGTGCGCGTATTGTCGTGGCGCAGGGGCTGAATGAACCCTGGCATCGCGAAACTGGATTTTTTGACTTACAGAACTGGAACCCGAACATGAACAAAGCAGCCGAAGGCGCCGCCGTTGCCGCCGCGCAAGCATTCCTTTTGGCTTTCAACGCCCAGGATCACGCGGCCCTGGCGGCGTCCTTGAATTATCCCCATGTGCGCTTGGCCGTTGGAAAATTCGTGACCTACGACAGCGCCGAGGCGTTCTTAGTGCGTTGCAAAGTAAACAAGGCGCAGCTGGAGGCGGAGGGCTGGCACCACACCAACACCAACGTCATCGAAATCATCCAGAGCGGCCCCGATAAAGTCCACCTGAGACTGGAGATTGACCGCTGCCACGAAGACGACACCGTCTACAACAAGTTCGACACCCTCTGGATCGCCACCCGTCAGGACGGCCATTGGGGCATTCAGTTTCGGTCGAGCTATTTACGGTAAAGCGGGTAGTTGAGAATGCTTTACATAGGTATGCGCATATAATTTGTGAAGGAACGGGTAACCGTGACAAAATCTCCCAGGAAACCGACGAACCTGTCTCAGGACAATTTGCTTTTAGCTGAAGCGGGTTTGCGGCTTGAAATTGCCCGGACCCGGCGCGAGATCTGGAAGGCGGAAAATGCCGGCGCGTTGGAAAGCTGCAATCAATGGGTTGAAGACAGGGGGGTTGAAGGCCGGGGCCTGCCGCTCGAACGATATCGCCGTTTCTAATTGCGAAATACGATGTCTACCCAAACCCGGGTGCCTCGGGCTATCTGATGGATGTCCAAGCGGATTTGCTAGACGGCTTCAACACGCGGGTCTTTGTGCCGCTCTTTCCCATCGATGAGGCGCCGAAGCCCGCCCAACGCCTCAACCCTTTGTTTGAGATTGACGGCATGCAGGTCGTCATGTTGACGCAGTTCCTAGTTTCCGTTCCGGCATCAATATTGAATGACCCGGCAGTCTGCCTCGTAGAGGATTTCGCCGTTATCACCAATACCCTGGATATGGTTTTCCAGGGCTATTAAATTCGACCCGGCTTGATTAGAGCCTGGAAACCCCGCCCTCATCCAAGTTACACTCCGGCAATGAAAAAATCGGGGAGGCGCGGCCATGGCCGGCGGGAATGGGTTTGATATTGATGCCTTGGTAGAGCCGGACCGGGTGCATCGGGCCTGTTATGCGGACGAGGAGATTTTTGAGCGGGAAATCCGCCAGATCTTTCACAAATCCTGGATCTATGTGGGCCATGAATCCCAGGTCCCCAATGCGGGCGATTACGCCACCACGGTGATCGGCAAGCAGCCGGTGATCATGGCCCGGCATCCGGATCGTTCCATCCACGTGCTCTATAACCGCTGCCCACATCGGGGCGCGTTGTTGTGCAACCAGCGCTCCGGCAATACGGGCGCGGCCTTTACCTGCAGCTATCATTCCTGGCAGTTCAAGATGGATGGCAAGGTGCGCCATATTCCCATCCAAAGCGGCTATGACAACACCCGCTTCAGCCTGGACGACCCCGATAGCCATATGAAGCCCGTGGCCCGCAAGGAGGTCTATCGCGGTTTCGTCTTTGCCTCTTTGGCGGCCGACGGTCCGGACCTGAAGGATTGGCTGGGTACCGCCATCGCCGGGATTGATGATATGTGCGACCGGGCGCCCGAGGGCGAGGTGGAGGTGGTGCCAACCTGTTTCCGCATGATCCAGAAATCAAACTGGAAGATCTTTTTGGAGAACCAGCTGGACGCGGTGCATCCCTCCATCACCCACACCTCCACCGGCCTGGCCGCCCAAAAGGTCGAACAGGAGATGGAGGCCGAGACGGGCAAGCCCCCGCCGCTGTCCTATCACTACATCTCGGCCTTCGCCATGGATCTGGACAAATGGGGCGCCCTGGACGTGGTTGGCCACCCGCACGGCCATTGCGTTTTGCAGGGCTATATGGGTCTGCGCCCCTCGGATCCCGATACCCTGGAATACGAAGAGGTCATGCGAAAACATTACGGACCCGAACGGACGGAGGAAATTCTGGACGTCAATATCCATCATCTTCTGGTCTATCCCTGCCTGTCGATCCAGTCGCCCCTGCAGCAGTTGCGCGCCGTACGCCCCCTGGCGGCCAACAAAACCCTGACCGAGATCTGGCATTTTCGCCTGAAAGGCGCGCCGGAGCCGATCTATCGCCGGGCCCTGGACTATTTCTATCTGGTCAATTCACCTTCCACGATGATCAACGCGGATGATCTGTACAACTTCTGGAAATGCCAGGTGGGGCTGGAGAGCGAGGGCGGCGATTGGGTCAGTTTCCACCGCAACGCCGGCCAGGACCGGGTCGAGGACGGTGTCGCCACCTCCAACATCGGGTTTTCGGAACTGCCCATGCGCAACCAGTTCGAAGCCTGGCGCGACTATATGGCGGCGGAGGACGGGGCATGAGCGAAGTCAGCCTGGAAACCCAGCGCCGGGTTGAGCAGTTCCTCTATCGCCAGGCGGAAATCCTGGACGAGCGCATGTGGGACGACTGGCTAAACCTGTTCACGCCGGAGGGACACTACTGGATGCCCGCATCGCCCGAGCAGACGGAGGGCGAGGGCCAGGCGAATATCTTTTACGAGGATCATTATCTGATGCGGGTGCGCATCGGGCGGGTCAACCACCCCAACGCCTGGTCGCAGTATCCGCCCAACCGCACGGGGCATGTAGTCTCCAATGTGATCGTTGAAACGGAGGATGCCGCCTCGGGCGATATTGTCGTGCGGTCAAAATTCTATGTGGCCGAGTACCGCAACGATGAACAGCGCTTCTTCGCCGGCAAATATCGCCATGATCTGGTAAACTCCCCGGACGGCTACCGCATTCGCCTGCAGCGGGTGGATATCGTCAATGCCGAAGGTCCCTTCGATTACGTTCTGCAATATTGGATTTAGCCATGACCCATGATCCCAGCGAAATCAACGGCGCCTGCGCTTGGCACGGCAAGGCAATGGAACAGGATCCGCGCTGGCGGTTCGCCTTGTCCCGGGATGATATCGCTGAAATTCATGGCGCCCTGGACCATGTCCGCCAAAGCGGTCTGGCCTGGGACAAAATGACGAAGTTCGATTTCCCCCTGCCCGGTCTCGCCGACAAATTCGCCGAGATGGCGGACGAGCTGGAAAACGGCAGCGGCCTGGCCAATGTGTCCGGTCTGCCGGTGGCGGAATTCGGCGATGGCCTGCGCCACGTCTGGTACGGCATTGGGCTTAATCTGGGCCAACCGGTTTTTCAGGACTTCCACGCCCAGCTGATGCGGGATATCCAGGATGAGGCCGTGGATACGGATAGCCTTGAAGGGCATAAGCTAACCACGCGGGACGGCGAAAAATTCCAATCGTCCAAGGCGCGCACGCTATCAAATGGGATTTTGCGTTTTCACACGGACCGCACGGATGTGGTGGCGCTGTTGTGTGTTCGCCAGGCGAAAGCCGGTGGGGTCAGTCGCATCGCCTCCTCCGTCACCGTGCACAACGAAATGCTGCGCCGCGACCCCGAGCTGGCGGCGCTTATGTACGAACCTCTGCACCGGGCCCGTTTGGGCGAAGAACGCGGCGGCGAATTGTTAAGCTACGCCCTGCCTGTATTCGGCCAGCTTAAGGGCCGGTTTACCTCCCATTATTCCCGAACCTATGTGGAGGCGGCACAGGAAATGCTGGATGTGCCGCGCATGGAGGATCACCATTGGCGGGCCCTGGATTTACTGGCCGAGTTGGCGGACGAGCTTTGCTTCGAGATGACCATGCAACCGGGTGACATGCAGTTCATCAACAACCATGTGATCTATCACGCGCGCACGGCCTACGAGGATCACCTCGATGCCAACGCGGACCAACGCCGTTTGCTGCATCGTCTGTGGCTGGCCATGCCAAACAGCCGCGCCCTGCCTGCCGATCATGAGGTTCTGTGGCGCAACGTGGCAGCGGGCGCCGTGCGCGGTGGTATCGGGCAGACCTAGACCACTAATAGGGAGAGCAATATGGCCGCGAACATGGGTCAGACAGCCCCGGACGATGACTGGCTCGGCAAGATTGACGAGGCGATCCTGGAGCCGGACCTGGCGATCATCGACCCGCACCATCATCTGTGGCTGCGCAACGGCTACACCTACATGATGCCGGAGTTGGCGGTGGATCTGGCCAGTGGCCACAATATCGCCGCCACGGTGTTCGCGGAATGCCATTCCATGTACCGCCAGGACGGAGCTGATGCGGAACGATCCCTGGGCGAAGCGGAGTTCGTGCGCGGCCAGGCCGCCATGAGCGCCGGCGGCCAGTTCGGCCCCACCCGGGCCTGCGACGTGATGTTCGGCAACGTGGACATGACCCTGGGCGCCGATGTCGCGCCTTTGCTGGAAAAACATATGGAAGCCTCGGGCGGCCGTTTCCACGGTGTTCGTTATTCCACCGGCTGGGACGGGGACGAACGTATCAATAATGTGGTGCCCGGCGAAGGCATGCTGGTGGATGATCGGGTCAGGGCGGCGGCGGCTGTTTTGGCGGCCAAGAACCTTTCTCTGGACAGCTGGCTCTACCACCCGCAGCTGGACGAGGTCGGTGAACTGGCCGATGCCTTGCCGAACCTGCGGATCATCCTCAACCATGTGGGCAGCCCTATTCTGGGTGGACCCTACAGGGGCAAGACGGAGGAAGTCTTTGAAGACTGGCGCGGCCGCATCCAAAAGGTCGCCGAACGGCAGAATGTCTATATCAAGTTGGGCGCCTTGCCCATCCGCATGCCCGGCTTCGACGGCGACCGCGATTTGCCGCCCGGATCGGAAGAGGTGGCGGCGGCCTGGCGGCCCTGGATCGAAACCTGCATCGAAGCTTTCGGCCCATCGCGGTCCATGTTCGAATCTAATTTTCCGGTGCAAAAACGCTGGTGCAGCTATCAGGTCTGCTGGAATGCCTTCAAGCGTCTGGCGGCCGGCGCCTCGGCATCGGAAAAGCAGGATCTGTTCGCCGGCGCGGCGGCCAAGGCCTACAACATGGCGCTTACAACATGACGATGGCCGGATAGATCTCAGCCCAGGGGTACGCCGGGCACCCACAAATAACCGTCCTGATCCATGATATAGGCCTCGCGCAGGCCGTGGGGCTTGTCCAGGGCGCCGGCCAGCACTTCGTAACCCAGCTCCCGGGCCTTGGCCTCCGCCTGGTCCGGATCGCGGCCGTAAAGACGCAATTCCGCGCCGATGCCGCGGGCGAGATCGCCGCTTAAACTGCCCTTCAGGGGGTGATCGCTGTAGGTGTGATCGGCGTGCAGCATCCATTCGCCGCCAAAGCCTCGCAGGGCGGCAAAATCCCGGTCGCTGTGAATAATTTCCGCTTCAAGAACCTCGCTCTGAAATTTCAAGGCGGCGGGCACGTCGCGAACCACCAGATTGACACCCAGTCCCCGCAAGCCGCGCCCATATTCGGGGGCTGGCATCCATGGTGTCTCCGTCGCAAGTTTCATGTTTTCCTCCTCAGAAGCTGTTTTGGAACATGAGGTCTGAATTGGCTCATGTCAAAGGCCAATTAATGATAGTTTAATAGGGCCAATTGATTCGTGAAGGATATTGCCATGCCCGGCGGCGGAAATCTGGTGGCCTTGGATCTGGACAGAGACGGCAAAGGGCCGCTTTATCGGCAGTTATATGCCGGTTTGCGCCAGATGATCCTGGATGGGCGCCTGGCTGCCGGCAGCCGGTTGCCTGCGAACCGGGTGCTGGCCCAGGACATGTCCCTCTCGCGCAACACGGTCGCGACCGCCCTGCAACAGCTATTGGCGGAGGGCTATGTGGAAACCCGCCAGGGTGACGGCACCTATGTTGCCGCTGAATTGCCCGACACGGGGCCGGAGCGGCCACGGCCCCCACGCTTTCTGCACCACGGCCATGATGCGGCGCGGCAACAGGACGATGTGGCGCGCCACTATGGCCTGTCCCGGCGCGGTCGGGATCTGGCGGCGATCAGTCGGCCCACGGCCAGCAACGGCGCGGCGTTTTCCCCAGGTCCGGATATTTCCGCCTTTCCCTTCGACATATGGGCCAGATTACTGACCCGGTTTTGGCGCCGGCCCGGGCGGGAATTGGCGATCAGCCTGGATCCGGGGGGCTATCCGCCCTTGAAATCCGCCATCGCGGCCTATTTGGGCGC
Source organism: Rhodospirillaceae bacterium (assembly GCA_018667855.1). GTDB lineage: Bacteria > Pseudomonadota > Alphaproteobacteria. The sequence continues at coordinate 9,644 of JABIRL010000182.1, read as the reverse complement.
CATGCGCGGGGTGCGTTGCGACCCTGGCCAGATCATCGTGGTCAGCGGTGCTCAGCAGGCCATCAATCTGGCCAGTCAGGTTCTGCTGGACCATGGCGACCAGGCCATGATGGAGGAACCCGGCTATGGCGGCATCCGCGGCGCCTTGACCGCGGCCGGCCTGCGTATTGCCCTGACCCCGGTGGACGAGGAAGGCCTGGACATCGCCGCCGGCGAGGCCCGGGCGCCCCTGGCCCGCATGGTCTGCGTTGCGCCATCCCACCAACACCCCCTGGGCGTGGTGATGAGCCTACGCCGGCGGATCGCCCTGATCGAATGGGCCCGCCGCCGCCAGGCCTGGATATTGGAAGACGACTACGACAGCGAATACCGCTACGCGGGCCGGCCACTGGCAGCGTTGCAGGGCCTGGACCCCACGGGGCGGGTGATCTATGTGGGCAGTTTTTCCAAGGTCCTGTTTCCAAGCCTGCGCCTGGGTTATCTGGTGGTGCCGCCCGATCTGGTGGACGCCTTCATTTCCGCCCGGCGGGTGCTGGATGACCATGCCGCCATGCTGGCCCAGCCGGTGCTGGCGAGTTTCATCGATGACGGCCATTTCGCGGCCCATGTGCGCCGCATGCGCCGCCTCTACGGCGCCCGTCAGGACGCTTTGTTGGCCGGCGCCAAGCAACACCTTGATGGTTTGCTGGATATCCAGGCGGATGAGGCCGGCATGCACTTGATTGCCTGGCCGGGCCCCGCGCTCAAGCAGCCGATGGATGACATCCGGGTTTCACGGGCGGCGAATGGCGACGGCGTCATGACTATGCCGCTCAGCACCTCGTTCGTGGGCAAACCCATGCGCCAGGGACTGATGCTGGGTTATGCCGCCCATGATGAAGACGCCATCATGGCAGGCGCCAAACGGCTGTCCGAAACGATTGCCGCGGCACCTTGAACAAAGCACCTTGAACAAAGCTTGCGATAGCCCGGCACCTCGCCTATTTTCGCCGCGCCCGGAAGAAACGACAGTGTCCGCAGGAGAACGCCATGAACGACGATCTGTTAAATCCGCACAGTGCCCTGATTTACATCATGGTGCTGATTTCCGCCGCCGACAACAACATGACCGACCGGGAGCTGAAGCGGATTGGCGAACAGGTCCGCAACCTGCCCGTATTCCTGGACTTCGACGAGGAAGAGCTGGTGCCCCTGGCCGAAGAATGCGCCGCCAAACTGGGTGAGCAGGGCGGCCTGGACCAGGTGCTGGATCTGATCATAGCTTCCCTGCCGGCCAGGTTGAGCGAAACCGCCTATGCCATCGCCTGTGAAATTGCCGCCGCCGATCTGCATGTGGAGCAGGAAGAACTGCGCCTGCTGCAACAACTGCGCGATAGCCTGGATCTCGACCGCCTGACCGCCGCCGCCATAGAACGCGGCGTCCGTGCCCGTCACACGACGTTGTAGGACGTCCGCCGTAGATCAAACCGCAAAAAATTGGAATCAATTTTGTGCGGTTTGATCTATTCTAAGGCACTGAATTCATCGGCAATTCCATTATTGATTAGCCGCTGGACGAAGACGCCATAAGCTTGCACATTGTCTCTGACGCGATTGAGATAAGGCGAGGCGCCGTGGAAGAAACAAAGTCCGGACGCGCCGGCAGCCGTTTGCGTTTCGGCATGCGAACGGCACTGATGGTCGGCTTTGGCGGTCTGGTCCTGGCCGCGGTCGCCGTCGTCTTGCTGCTGGGTTTGTGGAGCGCACGGGAAAATACTGTCTCATTGACTCGTAAACTGGCCGAAGCCGTGCTGGATGACGTCCAATCGGCGATTGAGCAGCGTTTGAGGCCGGCGGAAATGGCCGTTGAATTCATCGGCCGGCGTATGGAAAATGGACAGATCGACCTAGCGGACGCAGATGATTTGTCCCAGGCGTTGTCATCTTCCCTGGCGGCTATGCCGCAAGTCGGCGCCTTGGTTTTCCTGGATGAAACCGGGCGCGGCCAATTGGTCACGCGGGACGATGACGGCGCCAAGCTCGAGGCCGTGGCCTATGACCATTCACCGGAAATCGTACGTCAAATCGTCCAGTCAAAAGCCCGTCATCGGGCCCATTGGGGCAAGGTCCTGCGCCCGCCCGATATCGCCCTGACCCTGCTAAACGTGCGCCGCGCGGTTTGGGCAGAGGGTGAATTTGCCGGTCTATTGGTGGCCTCGGTCACCATATCGCAGCTATCGGCCATGCTGGCGGAAGAAAACCTGGCCATGGAAGGCGAGGTCTTCGTGCTCTATGACCACCGTTTCGTCCTGGCGCACCGCCGCTTGGCCAAGGGGTTCGAGGGCGCCTCGCCGGAGAAACCACTGCCTCTGGTCAAGGATTTCGGCGACACCGTTCTCGCGGCCTATCTGAACCCCGAATTGGGGCCGGAATACGGCGGCCGGATGTCGCGGGACATGGGCATCCAAATCGTCGGCACGGCGGACGGCGAGGCCTACCCCCTGATCGCAAGGCGGTTGAACTGGTTCGGTGAGGTGCCGTGGGAGATCGGCGTCTATTTTCGGAACGATGATGTGGAAACCGAGTTCAAGCGGGTTTTGCTGGCCGGCATCGCCGGCACGGTCGCATTGGTGCTGTCCTTGGTACTGGCCTGGATCTTAAGCAATCATATCGCCCAGCCGCTGAAGGAGCTGGCCCGGGCCGCCGGCCGGGTGCGGAATTTATCCCTGGACGGATTTACCGACCTGCCGACCAGCCGCATCAAGGAGATGAATGATGCCGGCATGGCCTTCAACAATATGATCCCCTCGTTGCGCTGGTTCGAGACCTACGTGCCGCGCAGCCTGGTACGCCGCCTGATGCGCCAGGGCGAAGGGGTGTTGGACCGCTCGGAACAGCGTCAGGTAACGGTGCTGTTTACCGATATTGTCGGTTTCACCGCCGCGACGGAACAAATGGACGTGGAACAGGCGGCTAACCTTTTGAATGACCATTTCGCCGAGGTCGGCGCCTGCATCGAGGCGGAGGACGGCACTATCGATAAATTCATCGGTGATTCCGTCATGGCATTCTGGGGTGCGCCGGAAGACCAGCCCGACCATGCCGCCCGCGCCTGCCGTGCCGCGTTGGCTATTCGCAAGGCGGTTGAAGCCGGCAACGGAGACCGGGACGGCGGCCCGCTCGCCCTGCGCATCGGCATTCATACGGGCCCGGTCATCGTCGGCAATATCGGCGCACCGCAACGCATGAACTACACCATCGTCGGTGACAGCGTGAATACATCCCATCGCCTGGAGGAGCTGGGTCATACCTTGGCCGATCCGAATTCGGCGGTAACTATTCTGCTGTCCCAGGCGACCCAAGAAGCTGCCGGTCTCGATGGGGCGGAGGATCTGGGACCACAAGAAATACGCGGCCGGCGGGAGGCTCTGAAGGTCTATCGAGTTTGAGGGCCTTTCACGGGCCGGACGGCCGGTTTCGGCGGCTCGACTTTGGGTGCGGGCGGCGGGCTGGTCTTTTTCATGCGCACCATCAAGATCAGGGGCAGGGCCGCGACGGCGGTCAGAGTATAGAAATAGAACGCGTTGATATAGCCGATCATCAGCCCCTGACGTTGAACCTCACCGCCGATCCGCGCCAGGGTCTCGACCGAGTCCAGGTTCCAGACTCCCGCATTCGTCGGTACCTGCCAGGCTTTGGCGTAGGGCGTCACCGATTCCGCCAGGTGGCCATAGTTGATTTTGGAGCTGTGCAGAACCAGGGCCACGGAAATGGAAATATGTACGGACGAGCCGATATTGCGCAGTAAGTGGAATATCGACGAACCTTCGGGAAAAAATCTTTGCGGCAGTGTATTGAAGGTCACCAGAGTCAGGGGCACCCAAAGGAATCCGGTGCCCAGGCCCTGCAGGAAAGAGGCATGGGCAACGTCCCATGTGGTGACGTTGATATCGAACTGCACCATCATCCAACCGGAAAGTCCCTGCAGTCCGAAGCCGCAGATCAGCCAAATACGAGGATCATATTTGTTGCCGAAGAACAGCACGGTAAAACCAAGCAAGGTCCCCAGGCCACGTACGCCGAGCAAAAGACCGATAATGCCATCGGGATAGCCGCGCAGGTTCTGCAACAGGCCGGGCAGCAGGGTCATGGGCGTGAAATTCAGCAACCCGAATACCAAGGTCAAGGTCATGCCGAGAACAAAGTTGCGATCCAGGAACAAGGCCGGGTTCAGAAATGGTTTCTTAGCGGTAAAGGTGTGCACGACAAAGATATAAAAACACAGCGCGGCGGCGCAGATTTCCAGCACGATCTCTGTCGATTCCAGCCAACTGTTGCGCTCACCCCGATCCAGCAGCAATTGAAAACAGGCAATGGCCACGGAAAGCGCCAGGAACCCGGTCCAGTCCAGGCGGATGCGCGCCGTCCGCACGCCATCGGCGACAAATGCGAAGCAGCCCAGAAGAGAGGCGATTCCAAACGGCACGATCATGAAAAAGACCCAGCGCCAGCTGTATTCCTCGCTCAGATAGCCGCCTATGGTGGGCGCGATCAACGGTCCGATCACCACGCCCATGCCGAATATGGCGGTTGCCGTGCCATGTTTGCTTTGCGGATAAGAGGCCAGGACGATGGCCTGAGATGTGGGCGCCAGCGGCGCGCCGCTCAAACCCTGCAGGACCCGGAAAAAGACCAGCGTCTCCAACGAGCCGGCCAAACCGCAGGCCAGGGTCGACATGGTGAATGCGGCGACTGAAAACAACAACAGACGGCGCTGGCCAAACCGCGCCACCAGCCAGCCGGTCATGGGCGTGGCCACGGCGGTGGCGACGATATTGAAGGTCACCACCAGGGCGATTTGATCCTGGGTCGCCGACAGGGCCCCCTGCATCTGCGGCAGGGAGACATTGGCGATGGTAACGGTCAGAGCATACAGCGCCACCGTCGAGGTCAGCGTGAAAAGGATGATCCCCCGCCTGAACGGCGAGACGGCATCGCCCGATAATGTGTCTTGGTTCAGCTTATTCGCCCCGTACTAACGACCCGTACTAGCAGCCCAGTTGGCTGGCGAGATCGAGAAAATCCTTGGCGACATAGTTATACTCGTTTTCAGCCCGTTGGTCCGTTGTTTGCGCCGGCCCGTACTCTGTCGGGCGATGTACGAATGCGGTACCCAGACCGCAGCCGCCGGCGGCCACCAGATCGCCGTTATGGGCCGCCACCATCAGGCACTCCTCGGGCGCCAGACCCAGGAATGCAGCGGTCTTTAGATAGGCTTCCGGCTGTGGCTTATAATGTCCGGCGACCTCCGCCCCAGCACCGCATCCCAAGGCAGGCCCCCATGTTTCGCCATATTGACCAACAAGGCCACGTTGCCGTTGGAGAGCGTCGCCAGGACAAATTTCGTTTTTAACCGGGTCAACCCGGCGACGGTATCGGGCCAGGGGTTCAGGCGGTGCCAGGCCTTGTTCCAATGGTCGATTTCGACCTCGGACAGCCCGGATATCGAAAACTCCGCCAGCAGTTCGACCAGGTTCCCACGGTGCAGATCATCCAGCTTGATCCAGCCTGTTTCGCCATCGCGCACACGCTTCATGGCCGGCTGATATTTCGCCCGCCAACCATCCGCGAACGCGGCCCAGTCAATATCCAGCCCCTTTTCGCGGCCGAATGCTTCGCCCTCCGCCGTGATGCTGCTGCGCCAGTCAACCACGGTGCCGAACACGTCGAACAATAAAGCCTTGAACGCCATTACGAACTCCTCTGCCCCATAGCATAAGGCCTTGTCGCCGCTAAACCAACTGACCCGGTGCACCAATTGGTCAGGCGTCCTGAATGCCGGGGCCTGGTTGTCTCTCGCCTTGTATTTTGACAAGCTGACGTGGCTGTCAATTCAGGTAGTGGGCAGCAATGGTATCCGCGGGCTGTTACAATTGCGAACCTGATCAGTTGAGGACAATGATATGAGAGCGGCGAAATTTAGCGAACACGGCGGCGTGGATAAGATTTCGATCGGTGATTTTCCCGATCCCGAATGCGGCCCCGGCGACGCCGTCATCAAAGTCAACGCGGTCTCCCTCAACGGCTTTGACCCCATGATCCTGGGCGGCACCACGGGCTTGCCGACGCCTTTTCCCATGATCCCGGGCGGTGATTTCGCGGGCGAGATCGTCGAACTGGGCAGCGAGGTCAAGGATTGGTCCGTTGGGGACCGGGTCTGTCCCCACCCCTTTGTGCCTGGCGAGGGCATGACGGGGGAAACCCGCCTGGGCGCCGCGTCAGAATATGCACGCATTCCAGCTATCCATTTGATCCGCACCCCCGATGCGGTCAGCGACGATGACGCAGCCGCCCTGCCCATCGCATACGGCACCGCCTACCGCATGATGCTGACGCGGGGCAAGGTCACGGCGTCCGATACGGTGTTGATCCTGGGCGCCACGGGCGGTGTCGGCACCTGTTGCGTGCAACTGGCCAAGGCTGCCGGCGCCACGGTCATCGTTACCGGCAGCGCACAATGGAAGCTGGACAAATTGTCGGAACTGGGCGCCGATCATGTGATCGATACCTCGCAAGAAGACCTGGTCAAGGCCTGTCATGCCATCGCCGGTAAACCACGCATGGGCATGACCGGTGACAGCGGCGGCGGCGCGGACGTGATCATCAACTACATCGGTGGTGATACCTGGGCACAATCCCTGCGCTGCCTGAAGCCCGATGGCCGCATGCTGACCTGCGGCGCCACCGCCGGCTATGCTCCGCCCACGGACATCCGCTATATCTGGACTTATGAGCAGAACATCATCGGCTCCAACGGCTGGACGGCCGAGGAGCAGATCGCCGTGCTGGATATGGTCGCCACCAAGGCGCTGATCCCCGTTATCCACGCCAGCCGCCCCCTGGATCAGATCGCACCTTCCATTCAGGAATTGATTGACCGCGCCATCGTCGGCAAGACGATCATCCGGCCGAACGAATAACAATCCAGAGCATTTCCGAATTGGAAATGCTCCAATCTTTAAGAATAGAGCAATTCCAATTACTTAGAATCGCTCTGCGATTCACAATTGATCGGAATTGCTCTAAGGCGTTTCAGTGGCCGGCGGTTAACGAGCCGTGGCTGCGCGGATCGGATGCACCGAGAAAACCGCCGTCCTTTGGTGCCCGCATGACGGATTGCACACTGCCTGCGGCTCGTGACGGCGTCACCTTGTGGCCTCGTTGGCGCAGAACGGCCTGGGTGTCCGGGCTGAAGCCTTGTTCAACGAACAATTTGTCGGGCAGCCATTGGTGATGGATGCGCGGGGCGGCGGTAGCCTCGGCGATATTCATGCCGTGATCAATAACGTTGAGCAGAACCTGCAGAACCATGGTGATGATGCGGGAGCCGCCGGGGGTGCCGGTCGCCAGAACGGGCTTGCCGTTCTTGAAGACAATGGTCGGGGTCATGGAACTTAACGGGCGCTTGCCGCCATGGATGGCATTGGCTTCGCCGCCGATCAAACCAAAGGCGTTCGGTACGCCGGGCTTGGCGGAAAAATCATCCATCTCGTTGTTCAGTAATATCCCGGTTCCAGGCGCGACGATGCCGGTGCCGAAGCTGAAGTTCAGGGTATAGGTATTGCTGACCACGTTGCCGTGGCCATCCATCACTGAAAAATGCGTGGTTTCGTTGCTTTCATAGGGTGCCGGATCACCGTGGTTGATGTCCGCCGACGGGCGGGCCCGGTAGGGATCGATCCGGGCTGATAGCTTATTGGCGTAGGCCTTGGACGTCAGGCCCTTGATGGGTACGGTCCAGAAGTCGGGGTCGCCCAGATGTTGTGCGCGGTCCGCATAGGCCAGTTTCATGGCCTCGACCATGACATGCAGGCTGTCGGCGCCATTATGCCCGTAGGCGGCCAGGGGAAATCTTTCCAGGATATTCAGCATCTGGACCAGATGCACCCCGCCCGAGGATGGCGGCGGCATGGAAGCGATCCGGTGGCCACGATAGTTGCCAAAGGCGGGTTGTCGCCAGACCGGTTGGTAGGCGGCCAGATCGGCCATGGTGATCAGGCCGCTGTTTCCGGCCATCTCCGCCGCGATGGCCTTGGCGGTCTGGCCGGAATAGAAGTCCCTGCCCTTGCTCGCCACGATCCGCCGCAAACTTTCGCCGAGATCCCGTTGCATAAGGGTCTCGCCAGCCTGATAGGCGCCGCCATCGGGCTTGAAGAAGATCGCCGCCGTGGCGGGCCATTTCATCAGGCGCTTTTGTCGTTTCCGCAGATTTCGGGCCAATCCGGGCGAAACCTTCAGGCCATCGGATGCAAACGCGATGGCAGGTGCGATGATTCTCTCCAGGGGCAGCCGTCCAAAGCGGCGATGGGCTTCAACCAATCCGGCCACGGTGCCCGGCACGCCCACGGATGCGTGGGAGAACCGTGCCTTGGTTTTGTCCACATTGCCATTCGCATCAAGAAACAGATCGCGGCCCGCCTTGGCCGGGGCTTTTTCGCGGTAATCCAAAGCCAGGGTTTCGCCGCTTTCGGCGTGATGGACCAACATAAAACCGCCGCCGCCCAGATTGCCGGCGCGGGGCAAGGTCACTGCCAATGTGAAGCCCACGGCGACTGCGGCGTCGATGGCATTGCCGCCCTGGCTCAGGATTTCGACGCCGACTTTCGTGGCGCGGGCCTCCTGGCTGGCGACCATACCGTTGGCGGCAAAGACGGGATGGTGGCGGACCTTGCCGGAAATAATGGCGCCTGATTGCGCCTGGGCGGCGCCCGCGAAAAATAATAGAAGCAGGTAGAGAAACCGCATCGGATTGCTGCCCCTCACGCCGATATCAATCGCCGTTCGTAGGCGGGCGCGGAATGCCGATCAGGCTAAAGCCATTGTCCACATTCATGACCTCACCGGTAACCGCGCTGGACAGATCCGATAACAAGTACAAACCGCTGTTACCGACCGCATTCAGGTCCAGGGCATTGGGCAGGGGGGCGTGTTCACCGGCGTATTTGTGCACATAGCGGCCGTCGGCAATGACGGCGCCGGCCAATGTGCGCATGGGCCCGGCGGAGATGGCGTTGACCCGGATATTGTCCTTGCCCAGATCCTCGGCCAGATAGCGCACGGAGGTTTCCAGCGCCGCCTTTGCCACGCCCATCACGTTGTAGGACGGCATCACCCGGTGCGCGCCCAGGAAACTCAAGGTCACCATGGCGCCGCCGTCCGTCATCAGCTCGGATGCCCGGCGGGCCAGATCGGTGAAGGAAAAGCACGAGATGCTGAGCGTCTGGACGAAATTCTCCCGCGTGGTATCGAGATAGCGGCCGCTCAATTCGGCCCGGTCGGAATAGGCGATGGCATGAACCAGAAAATCCAAACCGCCCCATTTATCCGATATAGCGGCGAACAGAGCATCCAGGCTGTCGGGATCGGTCACGTCGCAGGGCATCAACAGCCCGCAATCCAATGTTTGCGCCAAAGGTTCCACCCGTTTCAAAAAGCCATCACCCTGATAGGTCAAGGCCAGCTCGGCGCCCGCACCATGCAAAGCCCGGGCAATGCCATAGGCGATGGAATGGTCATTGGCGATGCCCAGAACCAGGCCGCGCTTGCCGGCCATAAGTTGATTGCTGTTGGCGACTTCTGTCATGCCTTTCCCCGCCGCTATTCTT
>JABIRL010000036.1 GCA_018667855.1 Rhodospirillaceae bacterium | reverse complement strand
CCTTGGCGGAGCAGTTAGCCGGGGCTGGCTGTCATCTTGCCCTGTGCGATCTCTCCCCCGACGGTTTGGCGGAGACGGCGGCGCTGTGCAATGCGGTCAATGCGGGACTCAACATAAGCACCCATTCTTGCGATGTCTCCGACGAGGCGGCGGTGCTGGCGGCTCGTGATGAGGTGGTCGAGGCCCATGACATCGAATTCGTCAATTTGGTCTTCGCCAATGCGGGGATCGGTGGCGGCGGCAGCTTTATTGTGGACGAGCGGGCAGATTGGGAGCGTACCTTTAATGTCTGTTGGTTCGGGGTTTATTACACCGCGCGCGCCTTTGTGCCCCTGTTGATGGCGGCGGATGAAGGTCATCTTATCAATACTTCGTCCATTAACGGTACGTGGGCGAGCCTGGGCCCCGGCGTGGCGCAAACAGCCTATGCGGCAGCCAAATTCGCCGTCAAAGGCTTTTCCGAGGCCCTGATCACGGATCTGCGCCTGCATGCCCCGCACGTTAAAGTCTCCGTCGTTATGCCTGGTCACATCGGCACCTCCATCGGCATTAATTCTGGTAAGATTCACGGCAGGCCGGATCCTATGGAAATGACGTCGGCGGATGTTGCCGTTATTCGCGAGCAGATGATCAAACGGGGCAAACCCGTCGACAATCTGCCCGATGCGGTGATCCGCGGGTCCATCAAACAACTGGGAGAAAATTTCCGCGATCAGGCACCCACCTCCGCCGCCCAGGCTGCAACGATAATCTTGGACGGTGTCCGGGCGGACCGCTGGCGTATTCTGGTGGGTGATGATGCCATCGCCCTGGATGAGAAAGTCCGCGCCAATCCCGAGGATGCCTACGAGGCCTCGTTCACGGAAGAACTACATGCAGACGGTCATTTCCATTTCACCAAGGACCGCTAACGCGCGCTGGGATCCGTATCACTTTCATCGCCGGAAATTTCATCCGGGAGCGTTCGATTTTGGTTGCTACGATCCGGGTTCGCGGCTTAGGCAAAGTTTCACGCAGTCGGAAAGATCTCCGGGTGCGAAAGGTTTTTCCAATGTTGCCATGGCGCCGAAACTCGAGGCCGCCCGCAGATAACCCTCTCGGTGACCGGACATGGCGATAATTCTGACACCTGGATAAACGCGGGCAAGTTCGCGGACCGTTTCCAGGCCTTCCATTCCTGGCATCAGAATATCAGTGATAATCAGGTCAAAAACCTGCTCGTTCTGCAACCGAAGGCCTTGATTGCCATCTTCGGCTTCCGTCACATCATGGGCGCCGGCCTCGAGAATTTCTCGGACAATACGCCGTTGGATGTCATCATCATCGATTATCAGAATGCGGGCCATGTGGATTTCTACATCAGGCTGGAACCATTAGGGAACCAAATCATCGCGAATAAAGGAATTTAATCGCCGGCCTCGCCGGCCCGCCGCTTGGCGAAACGCTGGCGCATGCTTTCCGGCAATCCGCCCGGATCCACGGGGATGCCGTGGACCTGCATGTTGTGGCTGTGGCACAGCTGATGCAGGGAAAACACCTGGGACATGGCGGTGGGGCGGCCCATGGTGTCCTGGCTTTGATTGACCGCCTCCTTGGTCAGTTTGAGGGCGAAAAGGGGCTTTCTAGCGATCCTCTCCGCCATGGCCAGCGCCGTTGGCAATAAGTCATCGCGGGGCACGACCTGATTGACCATGCCCAATTGCCGGGCCTCCTCGGCACCCAGCCAATCGGCAGTGAACAGCCATTCCTTGGCCTTGCGCGGCCCCACTTCCCATGGGTGGGCGAAGAATTCCACGCCGCAGACACCCATTTCTACCACCGGGACGCGGAATTCGGCATCGTCGGCGGCAATGATAATGTCGCAGGCCCAGGCCAGCATAAGCCCGCCGGCAATGCATTTGCCCTGCACGGCTGCGATGGTCGGTTTCGGCACATTGCGCCAGCGTTCCGTCATGCCCAGGTAAATTTCCGCCTCCCGCGCGAAACGGCCCTCCGCGCCCGGCGGGTCGAAGCTGCCCCAGGTGTTGACCTGGGGGAAATCCTCCCAGGTTTTGCCGCTGTCTCCGGATAAATCATGGCCGGCACAGAAATGCGGGTCCGAGCCGGCCAGGATGATAACCTTGATACCGTCGTCCGCGGCTGCCCGCTCGAAAGCCTGGTTCAGATCATAGGTCATCTGCAGGTCCTGGGCATTGCGGGCCTGGGGCCGGTTCAGGGTGATTTGGGCCGCCGACGGCAGGGGTTCGGTGTAAGTAATGGTTTCGTAGGTGTCTTGTTCCGCCATGGTTTCTTCACACTCCTGCAAATCAATCGCCGTCGGGGGTTTCTGGCTCTATGGTCGGGTCGATCACGGCCAGCATGGCGGGCCAATAAGCCTCCGCCAGAGGGCCTTTCGCGCCCTCTTTCAGGATCTCGTTTGTGGTTTCCGCCGCCTTGATTTCAACGCCTGTTTCTGCCGCTAAATCAAGCGCATATCCCATGTCTTTGATCATATAGTTTATGGAAAAGGCGCGCAGGGGAAAGACGCCCGGCAGCATTGCCTTGACGCCATGGTTGCGCAGTACGAAGCTGTCGGCGGAACCCTTGGTCAGGGTGTCCAGCAACAGGGCATCGTCCAACCCGGCACGGCGCCCGATGGTCAACGCCTCGGCCACCGCATTGACGGTTTCGGCCACGATCATGTTGTTGAGGATTTTTACGACCTGGCCGCTGCCCACATCGCCGCACAGGGTGATGTCGTTGGCATAGCAGGCGATCAACGGCTCAACCCGCTCAAACACCGCTGCTTCGGCCCCGACCATGACCGCCAATGTGCCGTCGCGGGCCGCCTGCCGGGTCCGCGCGATGGGAGCATCGGCGTAATCGATGCCCTGGGCCTTGAACTCAGCGGCTAGCTCTTTGGTCAATGCGACCGGCGCCGTTGTGGTATCGACAATGGTCTGGCCGGATTTCATATGCGGCCGCAAACCCTTGCAGATTTCCGCCAATTGCACGCCGGACGGCATGGAAATGAAGATCGTGCCGCAGTTTTTGGCGATATCCTCGAGACTATCCGCGACGCCCATGTTTGCCGCCCGGGCCCGATCCAGGGGGGCGGGGTCGATATCGTAGGCAATAACCGTGCGCCCCGATTTGGTGTGCAGGTTATGGCACATGGGTTCCCCCATGACGCCAAGACCGATGAAGCCGATGGTATCGCCAAATTTGTCGGTGGTCATAATTCTAGCCCTTCGCCGCATTGGCACCGGCGATCTTGCCGAACACCGCACCCGATATCAGACCGGTCCCGCCCGGATAGTTGAAATAGAACAATCCGCCGACCATTTCGCCGGCCGCGTACAGGCCCGGAATGGCCAGGCCGTCGGTATCGATCACCTGGGCGTCATTGTCGATGCGGACGCCGCCAAAGGTAAATGTGATGCCGCAGGTAACGCCAAACGCCATGTAGGGCGGCTCGTCCAAGGTATTGGCCCAATTGGTTTTATCCACCGCCAGACCTTCCGTGCGGCGGCCATCCTTGACCGTGGGGTCGAATTTAGTGTCGGTCTGCACGGCGGCGTTATAGTCTTTGACCGTACGCAGGAATTGTTCCGCGTTCACGCCTTCCATCTGCTCTACCAGGCCTTCCAAGGTGTCCGACTGCGCCTTGGTCACCTCGCGGATGCGGTATTCGTCGCGCAGTAGATGGACGACCTTTTGATCGAATACCTGATAGGCGAACTGACGCGGCTGGTTGAGGATTTCCCGGCCGTATTTGGCATAGGTGTAGTTGCGGAATTCCGCGCCTTCGTCAACGAACCGCTTGCCGTCCGCGTTGACGATCAAGCCGAAGGGATAGCTGTGTTTTTGGAAACCGTCGCCGACCGCCAGATCGCCGAATTCCGGCGCATTGCGGTCCCAGGCCACCGCATGACAGCCCGACCAGTTGCCCCGCGGGCTGGCGCCCGCTTCTAGCGCCATCTGGATGCCGTCGCCGGTGTTGAAGCGGGTGCCGCGAACAGGGGCCAGTTCCCAGCCCGGGCCCAGATAGCGGGTGCGCATTTCAGCGTTGGCTTCAAAGCCGCCGCAGGCCAAAACGACCGACTTGGCTCTTAATTCTCCGCTTTTTCCATTTTCGCGCAGGTTTACGCCGTGGACCCCGTCATCGTCCTTGATCAGGGACAGGGCGCGGGCGTTGTAGCGAATTTCGATGCCTTCCCGGGCGCAGGAGTCCGTCAGCATTTCGATCAGGCCGGGGCCGCCGCCATAGGCTTCCACGGTCAGCCCGCCCCAGAACTTGAACTTGCCATCGATCTTAAAGGCTTGTTTGGCATATAGCGGCATGAACCGCAGGCCCTTGCCCTGCAGCCATTTCAGGGTCTGGAAAGACCGTGTGATGAGGAGTTCCGCCAGATCCGGGTCGGTGCGGTAATCGGTCACCGTGCCCATGTCATCGAAGAATTTTTCCTCGGTGTAATCGCCGAAATCCGTGTTGTTTTTCTCTTCATCCGTCAGATCCGGCATCAGATCCAGAATATCGTCGTGGCCGTTGTAGACGGTGCGGATGGCACCTGCCGTGAAGCGGGAATTGCCGCCCGCCTCGTCCTCGGGCGCGCGTTCAAGGACAACGACGGAGGCGCCACCTTCCCGCGCGGAGAGGGCTGCACACAGGGCGGCATTGCCGCCCCCCACGATGATGACGTCATAATCGGGCATATCTTATTCGTGTCCTCTGATCTGGTCTAAAACAGGTAAAATATAGTGGCGAAACTGGGTGGGATCCTCACTCATGGGAAAATGTCCCAGCCCTTCCATGATGATGGCCTGGGCGCCCTTGATCCGTCGTGCGGTGCGCAAGGTATCTTCCGGGGTGCAGGAAAAATCATATTCGCCGGTCAACAGATACACGGGGCACTGTT
>JABIRL010000286.1 GCA_018667855.1 Rhodospirillaceae bacterium | reverse complement strand
GGCGGGTGTAGCTCAGTCGGTTAGAGCGCTAGATTGTGGATCTAGAGGTCGGGGGTTCAATTCCCCTCACTCGCCCCATTTTCCTTTTTATTTTTCCTTCCCAGTGGGACCCGACCTTGCGCCTGCCTTTGGCGTGAAGCTAGTATTCCTGCCCAATTACAGGAGGCACCGATAATGGACGGTACACCGGCAACTGTTGAATCCGTGATTTTTGCGGCTTGCATCCAAGCGGCCATTCAGCTTCATCAACGAAGCATCATGGCCTCCGAGGATGGCGCCGCCAGAATAATGAAAATTGCCGAAGAATATTTTGAACAAGCCATGAAGAGCCCAGCGATTACCGGAGACTAAGGACCCCGTCCGCGCCAATCTCTAAACCACGTCTGGCATCGGTGAATGCTTCGGCTGAACGAATCAGGACAGCGATGCAGCCATGGCCCAAACCTGACTTTTGGACATTTTCTAAACTCTCCGTGCTAAAATCACTCGTGTCCTCGTTTTGTGTTGCAACTAAAGTGGATGCGCGAGGGGCGGGTCGTGCTTGCATGGGCCGTCCCTCACCACTTCGCCAAACTGAACACACAGAAAACCTGCATGGGTGACAGCGGTCCGCGCACGCGGCATTATCCCCGCGTGAGTTAGGGAGCATTCGCAATGCCGGAACATAACCGACCGCCGAGCTGGATCGAGGCCTGCAAGCGGACGCCGATGCTGCTGCAGGCGTTCGTGCCGGTGGTCTGGGCCTGGGGGCAGATGGCGACCTGGGGACCAAGTGAATGGGTCCGGTCGGCCATGATTGGTGTGGTGGTGATCGCGGCGGTGGCTTTTCTGTTTGATCTCCCCGACCGGCGCGCGGACCGCGCGGCCCGGGCCGGGGAACGCATTGTGCGGGCGGAGGAACGGCAGGCCCAGGCCCAGGAACGTCTGGCCCATATGTGGAACCTAGCCACCGACCCCCGCCCCGGCAACAGCGGTAAGATATTGGCCCTGCAGGTCCTCAACCAACAGAGAGCAAAACTCGACGGGATCGCCCTATCCGGCGCCTATTTGCGCGGCATCGACCTCAGCAACGCACAGCTGGCCAAGGCCGATCTTTGGGCCACCGATCTGACCAGAGCCAACCTGACCAGGGCCAATCTGAGAGAGGCGGCGATGGTCGGGGCCGTTCTTACGGGCGCCGATCTTAATCGGGCCGATCTTAGCCGCGCCGATCTGAAGGATGCCAACCTCGCCGCGGCCAATCTGCGCGTGGCCAACCTGAACCGCGCCGATCTGACCAGG
Organism: Rhodospirillaceae bacterium; assembly: GCA_018667855.1. Taxonomy (GTDB): domain Bacteria; phylum Pseudomonadota; class Alphaproteobacteria. The sequence goes on along the minus strand of JABIRL010000286.1, from coordinate 8,390 downwards.
GCCGATCTGCGGGAGGCCGATCTGACCTGGGCGCTGCTGATTGGCGCCAATCTCACCAAGGCCAGTCTGATCGAGGTCCAGCTCAGCGGCGCCAATCTCAGCGGCGCCAATCTCACCGATACGATTTTGCGCAACGCCGATCTTACCGGCGCCGATCTTTACCGCGCAAACCTGACCCGCGCCGATCTCAGATACGCCACCCTGCGCGATACCGACCTTAGCGAAGCGCAGTTTTTTCGGCCCAATCTCAGCGGCGCAAACCTTACCGATACGGTTCTGCGCGATGCCGATCTGAGCGGCGCAGATCTGTTTCGGATCAATTTCAGCCGCGCCGATCTGAGCGGCGCCAGCCTGCGCGACAGCGATCTTACCGAGGCGCAATTTTATCGGGCCAATCTAAACGGCACGGATTTCACCGGCGCCAATCTGACCAGGGCCAGATTCATCAAAGGCGCCCTTGATGGCGCTAGATTAAGCGGGGCAAATCTGGCCAGTGTCAATCTGAGCAAAGCCAACCTCGGCAATACCGATTTCAGCGGCGCCCGGAACCTGACCCAGGCGCAGATCGACCGCGCCTGTGTCGTTCCCGATCGCAAATCCGTCCTCAAGCTGCCTGTCGGCCTAACCCCACCGAAAAAAACCTGCCGCGCCAAATAGCCGCCAAAATAGAGTGTTTCGCCCCAGGGCCCAGTCTTACCGCGACAAGGCGGGCGGCGGCGAAATCGGCGTCCGGTCACCGCCCAGATAGCGCACCACATCGATGGCATCGATGATCAGGCACAGGCTGCCGATAGCCGCCGCCGCCATCAGCCACATGGCGTAATTGCCGGTCGGTTCCGCCGTAAGCAAATCCCGATATATCATGATCATGGGGATCAACCAGGGCGCATGGGCAAGACCGAGAATGCGCGTCAGTCCAAGGTACATATGCATCAACCCCAGGGCCATGCCGGCGCAAATGAACGCCCCCGCCATCCAGCGGGCCGCCTGGTGATCAAGGAAAAACAGCGGCGCGATGAAATGGACGGCGATCAGCACGCCCAGCCACAGCCGCACCTTGAGGGGATAGAGGCGAAACATATCCAGCATGAAATATATGGTGCTGAGGCCGAGAAGCGGTTTCATTCAGTGCTCCAGAATTACAGATAAGCCCGTTTGATCAGCTCATGGCGGGCATGATCGCTGTCTGTTTCCTCGACCACTTGGTAATAGTCCAAGGTTTCCGCGGCGGCGGCCGTAAAACCCAACACCTCCAACGCATCCGCCACGGTTTCACCCCGCCCTTCACTCACAACGCCATCGGGCCAGTGAAAACGGAACAGAGTCTTTGTGATTACCATGGAAAAATCCTGGTCAGCCTATCGTCGCACAGGGAAACATGGATGAGACGCCGTCGGCAAGCTGCTACAGTGCATCGCAGTATCACGGTTTGGAGAGTTGTACGTCATGACGGAACAGGAACTGGTACGCTACGAAGTCCGCGACCGGGTGGCAGAAATCATCATGCAGCGGGAGCCGGTGAACGCCATCAATATGGCGCTGACACAGCAGATCAATGCCGCCTATCGCCGGGCCCGCGACGATGACCAGGTCCGAGCGGTAATCCTGACCTCCGACTGCCCAGCGGCGTTTTCAGCCGGCATGGATCTGGCCATGATCAGGGGTGGCTCGGGGCTGGATCTGCGCGCCTTTCTGGAAGAGCTGTATTTCATCATGCACGATTTGCAGTACCGCGTGGGCAAGCCGACCATCGCCGCGATGACCGGCCCGGCGCGGGCTGCGGGCGTCACCCTGGCCGTATCCTGTGACATCCTGATCGCCACGGACCAGGGCGATATGTCCTATCCGGAAATAGACGTGGGCGTCATACCGGCCATGCACTACGTCCACCTGCCACGCCAGATCGGCCGCCACAAGGCATTCGAATTGCTGTTCGGTGGCCAACCCATCAGTTATGTGGAAGCCGCCCAGCGGGGCCTGATAAACCACGCCGTGCCCCACGATCAGGTTCTGACAAAGGCCCGCGAAATGGCCGCCAAGTTCGCCGCGAAATCCCCGGTTGTGATGAAATTGGGCCGGGATTCCTTTATGCGGGCCAACGATGGCGACTATCGACGCAGCATCGAGAATGTGGTGGAAACCATCTGCAACATCATCGAGACGGACGATGCCCAGGAAGGCCTGAATGCCTTCGCCGAAAAACGCCGACCGAACTGGTAGAAAACTAAGTTTTCAGGAGCTTGCGCACGGCGGCGGCCGCGGTAATTTTGCCTCGGCCGCGGTAGGCCTCGTGGTTTTGCTCAATATCAGCCAGCTTGTAAAGATAGTTGACCATCAGACCGGCAGCACCATCCAGGCCATTGCGGGAGGTATCCCCCAACCAGTTGATCCGCTCCAGCCGCGCACCGTTGGACAGATGAAAATTTTCCACCGGGTCCAGGGCCCTTTTGCCGCGCTTTTCCGTCAATAGATAACGCGCCGCCAAGGGTTCCAGCACGGCACGAACGGCGGTACTTATCCCCTCATCCCGATGCCAATCGTCGCGGGCCAACAATGCTGAAAGCGCGGCACGGCCGTTTTCAGCCCCTGTCGTCTCCACCAATGCCGCGTCCAGGCTTAACTCCCAGGGCGAGACCTCCGTCTCCTGCAACATTCCGGTCAGCCAACCACGGAAGCCGGGCACCGGCGACAGGGTGGCAAAAGTTTTCAGATTGGGCAGTTCCGCCCGCAATTCATCGACCACCCGCTTGATCAGGAAATCGCCGAAGCTGACCTGGGCTAAACCGGCCTGGGCATTCGAAATGGAATAGAAAATCGCCGTATCGGCCTTACCCGGATCGCCCTCGGGCGCATGCAGGTCTAACAATTCCTGGACGTTATCCGCCATACCGCTGACCAGGGCGACCTCGACAAAAATCAAGGGCTCATCCGGCATGCGGGGGTGAAAAAAGGCAAAGCAGCGACGATCCGAATCCAGCCGGTTTTTCAGGTCATCCCAGGAGCGGATTTCATGCACGGCCTCGTAAGCCATGAATTTTTCCAGCAACGCGGCCGGGGCATCCCAGGTTATGCGCTGCAAATTGAGGAAGCCGATGTCGAACCAAGAGGTCAGCAATTCCCGTAGGTCGTCATTCAGGGGCCGCAGTTCCGGAACCTCCCGCATCATCGAGATAATTTCAGCCCGCATATCAACTAAAAACTTAACACCTTGCGGTAATGCATTGAATTGTCGAAATAAAGCAACCCTCCTAGCAATTAGTGCGGCACGCAATTCACGCTCGGCCTTGCCGCTATCCGCGTCGGGCTCCAATGCCTGCAGGGCCACCATGGCGGCATCCATCCGGTCGCGGTCAACGCCGTAATCCGTGGCCAGCAAGAGCAAAAACCGCCGCCGCCCCTCCGGCCCCAGATCGAGGTAGAGATGGCCAAGTTCGGCGGCACCGGTTCGGGCGGAAACCTCTCCACCGCGCCGGTCGAGGCAATCATCGATGCGCTGCTTCAGCTTTTCGACACCGGATTCATGGAGCTCCGTATTCGGCTGTTCGGACTCCGAGGCGCCAAATAACGCGCGCCGCAGGGGCGCGAAAGTCCGGTCGAAAAGGCTTTCTCTATGCAACATCGCCAAACCACTCAATCATCCAAGCAGAACATGACATGGGAAGGGTTACCAATTTGTGCAACGGATCAAAACAGATCAATTGGTCAAATCGTCTCAGGCACGCAATTCAGCCAGGACGGCGGGCAATGTGGGGGCCAAATCCTCTGCTGTCAAACCGGGCCCGAATTGGCTCGCCGCCGCGCCATGCAGCCAACAGGCCGCCGCCGCCGCTTCGAACGCCGGCACGCCCTGGGCCAGAAGACCAGTGCAAAAACCCGCTAAAACATCGCCGGAACCGGCAGTGGCCAGTTCGGGCGGCGCATTCGTGTTGATCACGGCCCGGCCGTCAGGGGCGGCGATAACGGTATCCGGGCCTTTTAACAGTACGACGGCGCCACATTCCGCCGCCGCCGACCGGGTTCGTTCCAGCTTGTCGCCATGATCATCGAACAGGCGCCCGAATTCGCCCTGATGCGGTGTCAGAATACAGTTTTCATGCAGTTTCTGGAACAACCCCTTGCGCGCCGTCGCGGTTGCAAAGGCCGTAATGGCATCGGCATCCAGCACCACGGCCTTGCCCAAATTCAAAGCCGCCAGGACATTATCGCGCAAATGCTTGTTCACACCCGCGCCCGGTCCCAGGCAAACGGCATTACGGCGCGGGTCGGAAAGCAGGCGGCGGAATTCCTTGCCATCGCGCCATGGGTCGATCATCACGGCGGTCAAATGGGCCGCGTTCTCCGCCAGGGCGCCCTTCGGCGAGGCAACCGTGACCAGACCGGCACCAACACGCAGGGCGGCGCCGGCGGCCAGACGGGCGGCACCTGTCTTGCCCGCACCGCCGCTTAGCACCACCGCATGGCCACGACTGTACTTGTGCCCCACCGCCGATAGAGGCGGCCATGACGGCAGCCAAAGCGCCGGGTCATTTACAAATGTTTGCGGCCTGATTGTGGTCAACACGTCATCCGGTATGCCGATGTCGACAACCCATATTTCCCCACATAGGTCCCGGCCCGGATACAGCAAATGGCCGCTTTTGGGCCGAAAGAAGGTCACGGTCATGACGGCTTGCGGGGCATGGCCCATGACCTGGCCGCTATCGCCCTGTACGCCGGACGGTATATCGACGGCTACAATGGGCAATCCGCGCCGTTCCGCCGCCACCAAAACATGCCGCGCCGCGCCAGTGATCTTTCGCGACAGACCGGCACCAAACAGGGCATCGACGACCAGCCCGGCATCATCCAAGACGCCGTCATCCATCGACCGAACCCGGCCCCGCCAGCGTTTTGCCATGATGGCGGCATCGCCCCGTAGTTTGGATTTATCGCCTAGCAAGGCAACACGCACCTTGGCGCCCGCCTTCTTCAAATGGCGGGCAATCACAAAACCGTCACCGCCGTTGTTACCGGGTCCGCACAGGATGGTGGTCGGCAGCGCGCCAAATTGCTCCAGGATAGCCTCCGCCACTTCCCGCCCCGCCGCCTCCATCAGGGTTTCGCCGGCGATGCCAAGCTTCATGGCGGCGCGGTCCGCGCCGTACATTTGCTTAACCGAAAGCACTTCCGTCATGGGTCTACAGGTCGGGCCGCCGATCCATGGGCCGGGCCCCCTCGAACGCCTGCGCGGCGCGAAACACCAGATCTTCCCTGAAATTATCCGCGACGATCTGCAAACCGACCGGCAGCCCCGCCTCGGTAAAGCCGCAGGGAATGGAGCAAGCCGGCTGCTGGGTCAGATTGAATGGGAACGAGAACGGCGTCCAATCCGTCCAATAGGTATCGTCGGGCGGGCTGCCGGGCGGTTGCAAACGCCCCACATCAAAGGCCGGCACCGCCAGGGTCGGGGTCAGCAGCAAGTCAAATTCCCGATGGAATTCCCGCATGTGCAGGCACAGGGCGGAGCGCCCCTCCATAGCGCGCATGTAATCCAAAATCGGAAGTTTCTGCCCATCAGCCACGATTTCAGCCAGCTCCGGTTCCAGCTTGGCCATTTCAGTGTCCGGCAGATGGGCAAATGCGCCGGCCGCGCCCGCCCACCAATGGGCTTTGAAGACGGCCTTGGGATTCTCAAAACCCGGGTCCCGCCGCACCACCGAGGCGCCTAAATCCGTAAACACCGCCGCGGCATCGGCGACGATCCTGGCGACCTCCCCATCCACGGCCGCGTAACCCAGATCGGGGCTAAAGGCGACTTTCAGACCGGCGATGCCGTCGTCCAAACCCTCGGTGAAGTCGATGGCCTGATAAGGCAGAGCCGTGGGATCGCGATAATCCGGCTCGGACAAGACATTCAGCATCAGAGCGGCGTCCGCCACTGACCGGGTCATGGGACCCACATGGGACAAGCCACGCATGGCGCTTTCCGGGTAGACCGGCACCCGGCCATAATTCGCCTTGATCCCGAAAACGCCCGCGAAACCGGCCGGTATTCGGATCGAACCGCCACCGTCGGAACCAACCGCCAAAGGCCCCATATTCGCCGCCAAAGCGGCAGAGGCACCGCCGGATGAGCCGCCGGGGGTCTTTGCCAGATTCCAAGGGTTACGTGTAACACCGCTCAAGGCGCTCTCGGTCAGGCCCTTCCAGCCGACCTCCGGCGTCGTGGTCTTACCCAGAAAAACGGCGCCATGTTCCCGTAAACGGGCCACACAGGGCGCATCTTCGTCCCATGGCCCGGCGGGATCAACTGTCAACGAGCCTTTCAGAGTGGGCCATCCCTTGGTTAGTACCAGATCCTTGAGGGTTGTCGGCACACCATCCAGCAGGCCCATGGGCGCGCCCTTGGCCCAGCGGTCCTCGGACGCCTTAGCCGCGGCCAGAGCGCCCTCGTCGTCGATGATCATAAAGGCGTTGATCTTGTCATTGACCGCATGGATTCGATCCAACACGGCCCCGGTCGCTTCGACCGGCGAAAATCGGCCCGCTCGATAACCCGCCAGCAATTCAACCGCGCTCATCCCGATCAGATCATTACTCACGACGACCTCCTAGTGTTTTGGATTCCAGGCCTTGGCCGATGCCCGAATGCGATCCATTTCCGGCACGGACAATTGCCCGCGCAATTTTCCGAAATGCCATTGCGCAAAGTCTGGCTTCTGCAGCGCCCCCAGAATGGCCCAGAAATACGCATTTTCGGGATCCTTTTCCACGCCTTCACCCAGAATATACATCCGCGACAACATTAGTTGGGCATCTCCGTTGCCGGCTTCCGCCGCCTGGCCGAAATGATATGCCGCCTGTGGCAAATCCTTCGCCACACCTTCGCCGTGATAATAGACAAAACCCAGATTATATTTTGCCTTGTCCAGGCCCGCCGCCGCCGCCGCGCTGAACAACGCGCTCGCCTTTTTGTGATCCTGGCGTACGCCTTTTCCGAAATAATACAGGTAGGCGAGATTGCGCATGGCCTTGGCGTTGCCCAAATCAGCCGACCGCTGCAACAAATCCGCCGCCTTCTCATAATTCTGCATCACGCCATGGCCCTTTACATGCAGCTGGGCCAGATTTCGCATGGCCTTGGCGTTATTTTGCGATGCCGCCCGCCCGTACCAGGCAGCAGCCGTTTTGATATCCAGAGCGACTTCCTTGCCTTCCTCCAGGTAGATCCCGACCACGCGCTGCGCCTCGGCATGTCCCTGTTCCGCCGCCTTGCGAAACCATTGCAATGCAGCCTGACGATCACGCGCAACACCCTGGCCGCGATCATGCAGCAAACCCAGCCAATACTGCGCTACCGCAACGCCGTTTTCCGCGCTGAATTTAAAGGCTGTCAGCGCCCGGCTAAATTCGCGATTCTTGTAGTGCTTTTTTGCCTGTTCCAGATCAGTCGTCTGTGCAAACGCTGACGAAAGGCCAAGTCCGACACTAACCGCCAGAACGAAAGCGAAGCGAATCCGGGAATTTGGAGCAATTCGTAACATGCGGGCATTTTACGTTGCCGATCCCGACGGAACAAGTGAACGAATATGCCGTGGTAATTTAAAGAACCATGACCGATGTCTCTAACCACTCGGTCCTTTTATTTTATCCATGTCAAAAAGCGGCTAATCCGAACCGGCGGCTTCCAGGCCCGGGCGTATCAAGGGCTGGCGATCGCTGTCCCGCTCGTACTTGCGGGCTGGGTTGTTGACCACCTCAGCCAAGGGGGCGGCCTGGAAGGACGCCTGCACCTGTCTCTCGGGCGGTTTGCCGTACAACGTGGTCCGCTGCACCGGTGTTCGGCCCAGATCGCGGATCAGGGCCTCCATGGCATGCGGGGGTAATTCCTGACCATGTTCCGAGCCTGCCGCACGGGTGATCGTCTCGTTCATCAAAGTACCGCCAAGGTCATTCACACCGGCGTTCAGGGCGGCTTGGATGCCGTCCCGGCCCATTTTGACCCAGCTTGTCTGGATATTGGTGATATGGGGATGCAGGACCAAACGGGCCACGGCATGCATCAACAACGCCTCTCGATAGGTCGGCCCCATGCGGGCCCGCCCCTTCAGGTATATCGGCGCCTCCATATGCACGAACGGCAGCGGCACCAGTTCCGTGAAGCCGCCCGTTCTGGCCTGCAATGCGCGCAGGCGCAATAAGTGCCGGGCCCAATGGATCGGACGATCCACATGCCCGAACATGATCGTCGCCGTGGTGCGGAAACCCACGCCGTGCGCGGCCTCCATCACTTCCAGCCACTGGTCCACCGTCAGCTTGTCGGGGCAGAGCACCCGGCGAACCTCTTCGTCCAGCACTTCCGCCGCCGTGCCGGGCAGGGAACCAAGGCCCGCATCCTGCAATTGCGCCAG
>JABIRL010000257.1 GCA_018667855.1 Rhodospirillaceae bacterium | reverse complement strand
GTTGCGGGTAATTTGCCGGAGGATATCGCCGAATCGGTGCGCCGTGGTCGGGCCATTGGAAAGGCTGATATTCAACGCTGGCAACGGATCATGTTTGAGCGCGGTTGGGCGGCGCCCGCCTGGCCCGTGGAATATGGCGGCACCGGGGGGGATGCGACCCGGCGCTATATCTTCGACGAAGTTATGGCTGAATTCGACACGCCAGAAACCGTCCCCTTTGGCTTATTGATGGTCGGGCCGCTGATTTACACCTTTGGCACCGACGCCCAAAAAGAACGCTTTTTGCCGAGCATCCTGACAGGCGAAAAATGGTGGTGCCAGGGCTATTCCGAGCCGGGCTCGGGCTCCGATCTGGCCTCGCTGCAGACCAAGGCTGTGCTGGATGGCGACCATTACGTGGTCAATGGCACCAAGACCTGGAATTCATCCGCTCACGTCGCTGATTGGGTGTTCTGTCTGGTGCGCACCTCGAACGAGGGAAAACAACAGGAAGGCATTTCCTTTCTGCTGATCGATATGACCACGCCGGGCATCGATCCCAAGCCGATCATTTCCATCGACGGCGCCCATCACTTGAATATGACCTATTACACCGATGTTCGGGTGCCCGTGGAAAACCGCATCGGCGAAGAGAACAAGGGCTGGACTTACGCCAAGTTTCTGTTGGGCCATGAGCGAAACTCCATCGCCGAGGTGGGCCTGTCGAAACAGCGCGTCCGCCGGTTGAAGGAAATCGCGGGCGAGGAACAATTGGGCGGCGGCAGCCTGGGCGAGGACCGCTCGTTTGCCGGCAAGATCGCGGATGTGGAAATATCCCTGACGGCGCTGGAATATCTGACCCTGCGGTTCCTGGCCGATGAGGCCGCCGGCAAGCCCATCGGCGCCGAAGTTTCCATGCTGAAAATCAAGGGCACGGAAATTCGCCAGACCTTGACGGAACTGACAATCGAGGCCCTGGGTTATTATGCCTCGCCGTTTGAGCCGGAACAGTTGACGGATCGCTGGAACGAGCCGCCTATCGGCCCCGATCACGCGGCCGCCCAGATGCCGCAATATCTGTTCAGCCGCGCCGCGACCATTTACGGCGGCAGCAATGAAATTCAACGCAACATCATCGCCAAAATGGTCCTTGGGCTCTAGGGCGCCGGATCAAGGGAGCTCAGAAAATGGACATGCAATTCGGGTCTGAGGATCTGGCGTTCCGGGACGAGGTGCGCCAATTCATCGCCGACAATCTACCCGTGGACCTGAAGGAAAAGGTCCAGCGCGGTCTGCACCTGGGCAAGGAAGATTACGAGTTCTGGCAAAAGAAGCTGAACGAACGAGGTTGGTTCGCACCACACTGGCCGGTGGAACTGGGCGGCGTGGAATGGAGGCCGACCCAACATTACATGTTTCAAAACGAACAGGTCGAAGGCTATTGCCCCTCGGTCATGCCGTTTGGGGTGCGCATGGTGGCGCCGGTTATTTTCACCTATGGCAACGATGAGCAGAAACAACGCTTCCTGCCCGATATACTGGACAGCAGCGTCTGGTGGTGCCAGGGCTATTCCGAGCCGGGTTCCGGCTCCGACCTGGCCTCGTTACAGACCAAGGCGGTGCGTGATGGCGATCATTATGTGGTCAACGGCACCAAGACCTGGACCACCCTGGCGCAACACGCCGATTGGATTTTTTGCCTGGTCCGCACTTCGGGCGAGGGCAAGCCGCAAGAGGGCATCTCGTTCCTGCTGATCGATATGAAAAGTCCCGGCATCGAGATCACGCCGATTATCACCATCGATGGTTCCCACGAGGTCAACAGCGTGTTTTTCACGGACGTCCGCGTACCGGTGGAAAACCTGATCGGGGAAGAGAACAAGGGCTGGACCTACGCCAAGTTTCTACTGCTGTTCGAACGCTCCAACAGCCTGACGGGCGGACTGAAACAACAACTGCATCGTCTGCGAAGCATCGCGGCGCAGGAACTCACCAATGGCCAGGCGCTTTTGGATGAACCTGGCTTCGCCGCCCGCGTGGCCGACTATGAAGTGCAGCTACGGACCTACGATGCCTTGGAGCTGCGTACACTGGGCAAGACGGAACCGGGGGCCGAGGCCTCATACTTGAAAATCCTCGGCACCGATCTGCAGCAGCTGGCATCCGAGTTGACCTTGCAGGCGGTGGGCTACTACGGCAATCCGTTTATCCGCGACGCCCTGGTGCTTGGCTACAATGAACCATCCGTCGGCCCGGACTATGCCGCGCCCACCGCGCCGCAGTATTTCAACTATCGAAAGACGGCGATTTACGCTGGCTCGAACGAGATCCAGCGCAATATCCTGTCCAAGGCCGTATTGGGCATGTAGGTGCTTTGCGGCGGGGCTGGATCGTGTTACTTCATAATTAGAAAAAATTTGTAGGAGAGCGTCATGGATTTTTCCCTCAGCGAAGAACAGCAACTGCTGAAAGACAGTGTGCAGCGCTTTGTGCGTGAGGAGTACGAGTTGGAGGCCCGGCGCAAGCTGGTCGCTTCCGACACCGGCTATAGCGAGGAAAATTGGGCCAAGATGGCGGAACTGGGCTGGCTGGCCCTGTCCCTGCCGGAAGAATACGGCGGCATCGGCGGCAGCCCCGTGGACACCATGGTGTTGATGGAAGAATTCGGCCGCGGTCTGGTGGTGGAACCCTACATGTCGTCCATCGTGATTGGCGGCGGCTTTCTCATGGCCGCCGGCAGCGCTGCCCAGAAAACCGAATTGCTGCCGAAACTGGCGGCCGGCGAGTTGAAGCTTGCCTTCGCCTATGCCGAGCGGCAGTCCCGCTTCGATTTGAACGACGTCGAATGCAAGGCGGAAGCCAATGGCGACAGCTATTCCCTGAGCGGCCACAAGGGCGTGGTCTTCCATGCCGCCACGGCGGACAAGATCATTGTCTCGGCGCGCACTTCGGGCGGCAGCCGGGATACGGATGGCATCACGCTGTTCCTGGTGGACAACAATGCCTCCGGGTTGAGCCGGCGGGACTATCCCACCGTGGACGGCCTGCGCGCCTCGGAACTGGAAATGGATGGCGTCGCCGGTACGCCGTTGGGTGCGGTCGGCGGCGGTGCCGCGTTGATGGACCAGGTCGTCGGCCAGGCCATCGCCGCTATTTGCGCCGAAGCGGTGGGCTGCATGGATGTCTTGCAGGAGACCACCAATGAATACCTGAAAACCCGGGTGCAGTTCGGCGTGCCTCTGTCGAAGTTCCAGGTTTTGCAGCACCGCATGGTGGATATGTTCATGGAGTGCGAGCAGGCCCGATCCATGTGCTACATGGTGAATTTGAAGGTGGACGAAGAAGATCAGGTGGAGCGGGAGAAAGCCATTTCCGCCGCCAAGGTTCAGATCGGCAATTCCGGCCGTTACGTCGGCCAGCAGTCCGTGCAATTGCACGGCGGCATGGGCATGACGGACGAATTGCACGTGGGCCACTACTTCAAACGGCTGACCATGATCGACACCATGTTCGGCAACAAGGATCATCACCTGAAGCGTTACGCGGACCTGTAACGCGGCCATCAAGTCGAGAATGGGCCGGTCCAAATCATTGGGCCGGCCTATTTTCTATCCTACCGATTGGGGAAGGACCCAGCATGCTCAACGAAGCACAAATCGCCCGCTATCACGAAAAAGGCTATGTCATTCCCGACTATCGCCTGAGCGATGATGTCCTGACCACCATCCGTCGCGATCATGACCGCCTGTTGGACCGGCACCCGGATTTTCGGGACAATTGCCCGGCCCTGCTGTCGCACGATTTGGCGTTTCTGAACTATGCCCGCGACAGCGAAATTCTGGATATGGCGGAACAGCTCATCGGACCGGATATCGCCCTGTGGAACATGAGTTTTTTCGCCAAGCCGGCGGTGAACGGCAAAAAGACGCCGTTTCATCAGGACGGTGAATACTGGCCGATCCGCCCCATGGCGACCTGCACGGTCTGGATCGCCATTGATGACGCCACGGTGGAAAACGGCTGCTTGCGGATCATACCCGGCTCTCACAAGGAAAAACGCCTGCTACTCCATGATCAAAAGAACGATCCCAACTATACCCTGCAACAGGAACTGAACCCTTCGGAATATGACGAGGCGGAAGCGGAGGATTTGATCCTGGAAGCCGGACAGATGTCTTTTCACGACGTTTTTCTGTCCCATGGTTCCGAGATCAATACCTCGCCCAACCCCCGACGCGGCATGACCTTGCGCCTGATGCCCACGTCATCGGTGTTTGACCGCGATGTGGCGGATCAAATGGCAAAAGCCCGCGGTGGCATTACCCTGGCCAATCATTCGCTTTTTTTGCTGCGGGGCAGGGATCTCTCGGGCACCAACGATTATCGCCTGCGCCAACCCTGGGCGGCTTAAATACTTCAGGCTGGCAGTCCGGCCTTGATCAGTGACTGGCGGTGGCGTTCGCGATCTTCATCGCGGGTGTAGTGCATAGTGGATAGGAAAGCTTCAATCGAAAATTTCGGGCTTTTTTCCAATAGGGTTGTTTTGTTTCGCGCGGCGCGCTCGTCATCACCCAATTCGGCATAGGCAGCGGCAAGGAAGGAATACAGCCCGGCATCGGGACTGTTGTCGTGGCGAAAGGCTTCGATTGCCTGTTCGTATCGGCTGGCGACAAAATAGGCGCGGCCCAGATGGGACCAGAATCGTTCCGGATGGTATGGGTTGAGGCGCATGGCTTTCAATATCCAATCCACGCCCTCTTCCGCCTGTCCCATCCAGGTTAGAATTTCACCTTTCTGAACAACGATCAAATCGTCATTGGGGTTCAAACTCAAGGCTCTGTCTTGGTGGAGGTTGACCCGATCCATGTCACCATTGACCAGGTTCCAGGCGGCAAGAATGCGGTGCACGTCACTGTCATTTTCATCCAGGGTAAGAGCTATCTCCAGCTCCTTCCAGATCATTGCCAAGGTCGCGTCCACATCTTCGGCGATGCCCATGGCGTAACTCTGTGCCAGGGTACAGGCCTTCCATGCATGTGCATGGGCGTATTGCGGATCCAGGGCGATGGCCTTGCCCAGCATTTCCTGGGCGCTGGCATTATCCGCCGGGGTGCTTCGATGATGCAGCCGTTTTCCGGTCAGCAGATACTCATAGGCCGCCATATTCCCCGTCGGCTTGCGTTCGGCCCGTTCCCGGGTTGCCGCCTCAACGCGGCCCGGCAAAATAGCCACGATGGACTGTGTCAGCTCATCCTGAATATCGAAAATATCTTCCAAGTCCCGGTCGTAGCGGTCTGCCCAGACGTGCTGGTCGGTTTCCGCGTCGATCAACTGCACGGTGACGCGAATGCGGTTGCCAGCTTTGCGCACGCTGCCTTCGACCACGAAGCGAACGTCCAGTTCCTTGGCCACTTCGGGAATGCTCAAATCCCTGCCCTTCATGGCAAAGGACGAGGTGCGGGAGATCACCACCAGATCGCGGAAGCGGGACAACTCGGTCAGAATATCTTCGGTAATGCCGTCGGTGAAGAAATCCTGCTCCGGATCGTGGCTCATATTAACAAAGGGCAGCACGGCGATGGAGGGTTTTTCGTGGCTGGCGCCGGGCACATAGGACGCTGACGTGGCGGCCGTTTCCTGGCCGTCGGTTAGAATAGCTTCGCCATCAACGCGGTAGCCCCAGACCCGGATCGGGCGGGCAATGTTTTTGACTTCCCGTTCGCCCATGTCCGTGAAGGTGTAATCGATCTTGTCCCGGACCTGGTTATAGGCATCGTCGGAAATACAGATGCCACCCGCTTCAGCCAGCATCTCCAATCGGGCGGCGATATTGACACCGTCGCCGTAGATATCGCCGTCTTCCACGATGACGTCGCCCAGATTGACGCCAATGCGATAGATCAGGCGTTGATCGTCCGGCACGCCAAGGCTGCGTTGGTGCACGGCTTCCTGAATTTCGATGGCGCTACGCACCGCCTCCACGATGGAGGGATATTCGATCAGCAAGCCGTCGCCCATGGTTTTGACGACGGTGCCGTTACGCCGTTGCAGGCTGAGATTAATGATCTCGGTGCGAATGGCCTTCAACGCTTCCAGCGTCGCTTCTTCGTCCCGTTCCATCAATCGGCTGTAGCCGACCACGTCCGCTGCCAGCACGGCTGCTAGTTTTCTTACAGTGGTGTTCGTGGCCATTAAAGCTCCGACTGAAACGCGATCTAACCTTGCCGCGCGGCGAACAAAGTCCATTTAATCAAAGGCAGCTGGTATTATAGCGCCGGTTCAATCTCACACCAGACCGGCGTGTGGTCCGAAGGGCGCTCTTTGCCACGCGGTGTACGGTCGATTTCGACCTTGCCCAAACGATCGGCGGCTTGCGGGCTCAACAGAAAATGGTCAATCCGTACGCCATGGTCTTTCTGCCAGGCCCCGCCCTGATAATCCCAATAGCTGTAGGCGCTGATATCGGGGTGTCGGGCGCGGAAAGCCTCTGTCAGTCCCAGAAACTGCAATTGCCGCCAGCGGGCCCGGCTTTCGGGCCGGCACAAGGCGTCCGTTGCGAAGCCGGCGGGATCGTAGCAATCCCGGTCCTCGGGTATGACGTTGTAATCCCCGCCCAGGACGGTCGCGTCCTCATAGCTTAAAAGCTCACGGGCATGGTCGATCAAACGGTCCATCCAGGCCAGTTTATAGGGAAATTTTTCACTGTCGGTGGGATTGCCGTTGGGCAGGTAGATGGAGGCGACGCGAACCGTATCGATGGTCGCCTCGATATAACGGGCCTGTTCGTCGCCGTCGTCGCCCGGCAGGCCGCGCTGGACGTCCTCGATCGGCCGTTTGGAAAGAATGGCGACACCGTTGTAGGTTTTCTGCCCATGGGTGGCGATATTGTAGCCAAGGTCTTCGATCACCTCGCGGGGGAAAGCCTCGTCGGTGACCTTCAATTCCTGCAACAGGGCCACATCGGGCTGCGCCTGCTCCAGCCATTCCACCACGCGAGGCAGCCGGGCCTTGATCGAATTTACATTCCAGGTGGCAATCTTCATCGGCGCCATCAGGTCCGGCGCCCTAAATCGCGAACGAGGTACCGCAGCCGCAGGCGGAGGAGGCGTTGGGATTTTCGATCTTGAATGCCGCCGCCATCAGATCCTCGACATAATCGATCTTGGCGCCGCCAAGAAATTGCAGCGAGGTTTCATCGATCAAAACAACGGCTTCATCCAGCTCGATAACCAGATCATCGGCATGGACCTCGGTGTCGAAACGGAAGCCATAGCTGAATCCCGAACAGCCGCCACCCTGCACTTCAATGCGCAGCTTGGCATCCTCGCCTTCCTCTTGCATCAGGAAGGCAATGCGTTTAGCGGCGTCCCCCGTAAGCGTCACATCGGTATGTGTTACATCAGTCATAATCAGACCTTATCCCCATAAAGTTAACTTGAATGTAAGATCAAAGGGCGAAAAGTCAATCGGTTCCCAGCACCGACGAATGGGTCTAAATTGCCGGTCATGCTTTCAATCGCAAATCTTGCCGCCTATGCCTCCCATCCGGAGAACAGTCGCGGGCGTCTCCATGGGGAGCCAGAAAGTCAAACCCGCACGGCCTTTCAGCGGGACCGGGATCGGATCATTCATTCCGCTGCTTTCCGCCGCCTGCAATACAAGACGCAGGTGTTCGTCTATCACGAGGGCGATCATTACCGCACGCGCCTAACCCATTCACTGGAAGTGGCGCAGATCGCCCGCTCCATCTGCCGGGCCCTGGGCCTGAACGAAGACCTGGCCGAAGCCCTGGCCCTGGCCCATGATTTGGGTCACACACCGTTCGGCCATGCGGGCGAGGATGTGCTGGACAGTCTGATGATGCCGCACGGCGGTTTTGACCATAACGCCCAGGCCCTGCGGGTGATTACGCTGTTGGAGCATCGCTACGCGGATTTTCCGGGTCTTAATCTGACCTGGGAAACCCTGGAGGGGACCGTCAAACACAATGGCCCGGTCCTGGACGACCCGCTGCCCCTGGCGACCGCGGAATACATCGCCGAGCATGATTTGGAACTCACGACCTATGCCGGGGCCGAGGCCCAGGTCGCGGCCCTGGCGGACGATATCGCCTACGACAATCACGATATAGATGATGGCCTGCGGGCCGAACTTTTCCCGGCCGAAGCTCTGGCCCAGGTGCCCCTGGTTGCGCCCGTGCTGGCGGAGTTGCAGGACCGCTATCGTGATATGAGCCGGGAGCAGTTGGCGCATGAAACAGCACGCCGCCTGATCGGGGCCATGGTCGACGATGTCATTGGGGAAAGCCGGACCAGGCTGGAAAGGGCAGGGGTTGATACGGTCGAGGAACTTCGTGCCTTGCCCGATGCCGTCATAGCCTTTTCGGGCCACATGGTGTCGTCGCAAAAGGTTTTAAAGCAGTTCCTGCACAGCCAAATGTATCGCCATCCCAAGGTCAACAGGATGACGCAAAAGGCACGCCGGGTTGTCAGTGATTTGTTCGGGTTGTATACGGCGCAACCGGACCATTTGCCGCGCATTCGTGGCAGCCATGATCCCGACACGCCGCGCCGGGTGGCTGACTTCATTGCCGGCATGACCGACCGTTTCGCCCTGGAGGAACATCGCCGCCATTTCGGCGAACAGAGTTAAGGACAGACCTCGCAAAATGAACCCCTACGCCTATATCCGCAAACAAGTGGTTGCCATGGTCGGCGGCCTGGCTGACGACGGCATCGTCCCCGCCGGCATGGACTTCGCCAATCTGGCTGTGGAGGCGCCGCGCGATCCCAGCCATGGCGATGTGGCCACCAATGCCGCCCTGGTATTGACCAAGCAGGCCAGAATGAAGCCCCGGGATATTGCCACGCCCCTGGCCGAGCGTCTGGCCGGTCTGGAACATGTGACGGCGGCCGAGATTGCCGGGCCGGGTTTCATCAATTTACGTCTATCGGACGCTTTCTGGCGGGCCCGCCTTGGTGATGTTTTGGCGGCTGGACCATCCTATGGAGATCAGGATGTGGCGGGTGGCGCCAAGATCAATGTCGAATATGTCTCCGCCAATCCCACTGGGCCCTTGCATATTGGCCATGTGCGGGGTGCTGTTTATGGCGATGCCCTGGCCAATCTGCTGGCCAAGGTCGGTTACGACGTATGTAAGGAATATTATATCAACGACGCCGGCGCGCAGGTTGATGTGTTGGCGCGCTCTGTTCATCTGCGTTATCGCGAGGCCCTGGGCGAGGAGATCGGCGACATCCCCGAGGGCATGTACCCCGGCGATTACCTGCTGCCATTGGCGCGGGAAATCGCGGCCCGGGACGGAGACAAATGGCGCGATCTGGCGGAGGCTGAGTGGCTGGCTGATTTTCGCCGCCTGTCGGTTGATGCCATGATGGATCTGGTGCGCGATGATCTGGCCAGGCTGGGCATCGAACAGGAGGTCTTCTTCTCGGAAGAGGGCCTGCACAAGGAAGGCGGCATCGAACGCGGCCTGGCCAGCCTGACGGACAAGGGATTGATCTACACCGGCGTGTTGGAGCCGCCCAAGGGCAAAACCCCCGATGATTGGGAGCCCCGGCCGCAAACCCTGTTCAAGTCCAGCGAATTTGGCGATGACGTGGACCGCCCATTGCAGAAATCAGACGGCGCATGGACTTATTTCGCCGCCGACGTGGCCTATCACTACGACAAACTACAGCGCGGCTATCTGCAAATGGTCGATGTCCTGGGCGCCGATCATGGCGGCTATGTCAAACGCCTGAACGCCGTGGTCAATGCCTTGAGCGATAATCAGGGCACGCTGGATGTGCGCCTGTGTCAGATGGTTCGCCTGCTGCGCGGCGGCGAAGTGGTTGTGATGTCGAAACGGGCCGGAAATTTCATCACCTTGCGTGAACTGGTTGACGAGGTCGGCCGGGACGTCGTCCGCTTTATGATGCTGACCCGGAAGAACGACGCGCCTCTGGATTTTGATTTCGAAGCGGCCATGGAACAGTCCAAGGATAACCCGGTGTTCTATGTGCAATATGCCCATGCCCGGATCCGTTCAGTGTTGCGGCGGGTCGGGGAGGAATTGCCTGATCTATCCCTAACAGCGGAAAACCTGGGCGCGGCGGATTTGTCGCCCTTGACTGATTCGGCGGAATTGGACCTGATCAAGCAGATGGCAAGCTGGCCGCGAGCCCTGGAGATTGCAGCGCAAGCCAGGGAGCCGCACCGAATTGCCTTTTATTTGAACGAGTTAGCATCGGCTTTTCATGCACTGTGGAACAAAGGCAATGCCGATCCGTCCTTGCGCTTTATCATGGCGGACGATCTTGGAACAACCCAGGCGCGGCTGGCGCTGATCCAGGGCGTGGCATTCGTGTTGGCGTCCGGGCTGGCCGTCATGGGTGTTGAGCCGGTTGAGAGCATGTAGCCGAGATCGCACGACAGCGCTTGCGATATGGGCTTGCGATATGGGCTCGCGATAGAGATACGATAAGAAACTGACCAGGGAAGGAACCCCATGTCTGCTGCTGAACCGGGTGAGACTTGGCCGGAGGATGAGGACGGACAGGCGTCTGGCGGCGGGCTGGCCAGATGGGCGCGCGTGGGCGGCATCGCGGCGGCGCTGGGCATGGCGGTGGTGTTTGCCGCAGCCGCCTGGTTTGCCTTGCAGCGCGACGATCTGGAGCAGAAGGAGACGGCGGAAATACCGCTGGTCAAGGTTGAAACCGGTCCGGTGAAGGAAAAACCAGAGGACCCGGGCGGCCTGAAAATTCCCAACCAGGACAAGCTGGTCTACGAGCGGATTACCCCGAAGGCCCAGGCCCCGGTGGCCGAGAAACTTGCACCCGCGCCGGAAGAACCGATCGTCAAGACGGTTGATGCCGGCAAGACCCCCCCCGCCGCGCCCGTGATCGCGAAACCGGCCGTGAAAGAAGATGTTGCGAAAGAAGACGTGGTGACGGCGGACGTCATGGCGGAGAAATCCCCGGCCAAGGCGGAAACCGCCAAGCCTGTAGACACGGCCAAAGAGGTCCGCGAGCATATGGCGCCGCCGGCAATTGCCGACAAGTCTGTCAAAGAACCTGAAAGCCCACCGAAGACAGCGGCTAAAATGGCCGAAGCCATGAAATCCACGACACCCGCCGCCGTGAAACCGCCGGTGCAGGCGGCGACAGTCGCAGCTGTGGAAAAAACAACGGCACAAAAGCCGGCTCCGGCGAAAATTGCGCCAGAAAAAACCACTGTTGCAAAAACAGCCGTCGTAAAAGCATCGCGCCCAAAGACGCTAGTGGCCAAGACGGCGCCGGTCCGAAAGTTAAAATGGCCCTACCGCATCCAGATGGCCTCTTACCGTACAGCCAAACGGGCGGCGGCGGTCTGGCAGAGCTTGCTGAAGGCCCATGGCGAGATTCTTGGTTCATTGATCCCCCACACGGAACGGATCGACCTGGGCAAGCGCGGCGTCTACCACAGGGTTCAGGCCGGGGACTTCAACAGCGCCGGCGCAGCCAAGGCGGCTTGTGCCAAATTGAAAGCCAAGGGCCAGGATTGCATTGTCGTCCGGACCCGTAAATAGCCTGGTCCAGGCGATGTCTTCGACCGCTCCCCTGGCCGCAATATTTGGCTGTGCCGGTCCGGTTCTGCAAGCCGATGAGGCGGCGTTCTTCCGTGATTGCGATCCGCTTGGTTTCATTTTGTTTGCCCGCAATTGCCAAACGCCGGAGCAGATCCGCCGCCTGACCGGCGACTTGCGCAACGCCGTGGGGCGGACTGATGCGCCGGTCCTGATGGATCAGGAAGGCGGGCGGGTCCAGCGATTGCCCAGCCCGCCCTGGCGCAAGGTGCCGGCTCCGGGACTGTTGGGACAGCTGCCGCCCGAAAAGGCCGCCATGGCGGTCGCCCTGAATGCGCAGCTCATGGCCATGGAACTGAAGGAATTGGGCGTGGACGTGAACTGCGTGCCGAGCCTGGATGTGAACGACGCGGCCGGGCACCAGGTGATTGGTGATCGCGCCCTGTCGGCGGATCCGGGCGTGGTCGCCCAGCTTGGCCGGGCCCTGGCCGATGGTTTGGCGCGGGGCGGTGTTTTACCGGTTATGAAACACATGCCGGGCCATGGCCGCGCCACCGTTGACAGCCACCTGGAACTACCCATCGTGACGGCCGACCGGCGGGAGCTGACGGCGCGGGATTTCCTACCCTTCATGTCGCTTGCCGATCTGCCCCTGGGGATGTCGGCTCATGTCCTCTATACCGAATTGGACCCGGATAATCCGGCCACCTTGTCGAAGCGGATCATTGACGAGGTAATCCGAGGCCAAATCGGGTTTCAGGGTCTGCTGTTCACGGATGATTTGTCCATGCAGGCCCTGGGTGGCGAGATTGGCCAACGGGCCGCGGCCGCCCTGGCGGCGGGTTGCGATGTGGCCCTGCATTGCAATGGCGAACGCGCGGATATGCAATCCGTCGCGGCGGCCTGCCACGGGCTGACTGCCGCCGGGCAAGGGCGGTGGCAGTCAGCGCTCGATTGGCGCCGCCCCCTGGAGTCTGCCTCTCGGGAAGATATTACCGCGAAACTAGCGGCGCTTCTTTAAGCCTATTTTGCGGGTTAGGGAAAAGTTACCCACAAGATATTGCGTTTAACGGCTTGGGCTCGCTATTTGGATCGGGTATAGTCCAGTTATGAGTGAGAACAATAATTCCGGCACCGAACAAGCGGCGGTCGAGGCTTTCGAGGGCCCCGCGCCCAGCCCAGGTACCGCGACCGGCCGGTCGGAAAGTTTCCAGGTTGCCCTGGACGGCTACGAAGGTCCGTTGGATGTCTTGCTGACCCTGGCCCGGCAGCAAAAGCTCGACCTGACCGGTATATCGATCCTGGATCTGGCGGAGCAGTATCTGGCCTTTATCGCCCAGGCGCGGAGCATGCGCCTGGAAGTCGCCGCCGATTATCTGGTCATGGCGGCCTGGCTGGCCTATTTGAAATCGCGCCTTCTGCTGCCGGCCCAACCGGGCGATGAAGAACCGACCGGCGCCGAACTTGCCGCCCGCCTGCAGCACCAGTTGCTGCGCCTGGAAGCCATGCGCGAGGCGGCGGAGACCCTGATGCAACGGGAACGCCTGGGCGTGGATGTCTTCCCGCGTGGCGAGCCGGAAGGTATCACGGTCATCCGAAAATCCCGCTACGAATGCAGCGTATATGAACTATTGATGGCCTACGTGGGCCAGGTTGATCGATCCGAAGTCACCTCCATCACGCCCCGGCCGCCGGCTATTCTTTCGGTCGAGGAGGCGCTTCGCCGGTTGACGGCGGTGCTGGGCGACATGCCCGACTGGGCCAGTCTGGAAGCCTTCCTGCCCCCCGAATTGCGGGCCGGCATGGAGTTGCGCTCGGCCTTGGCCTCCACCTTCACGGCGTCATTGGAATTGGCCAAACAGGGCCGATTGAGCTTGCGCCAGGGTCAGGCGTTCGGGCCGCTTTATATGAAGGAGGCCCATATGACGGAGGCCGGTGGCTCATGACGGCGAATAATGCATCCGATGTTGCAGCCACGGAAGACGAGGCCGGATATCTGCGCATGGTTGAAGCGCTGCTATTCGCCGCCACGGAACCCCTGGATGTGGCCAGTTTGAGCGCCCGCCTGCCCGATGGGGCGGATGTGCCCGTGCTGTTGGAGGAATTGGCCACGCACTATGCAAATCGTGGCGTCAATCTGGTCAAGGTAGCGGGAAAATGGGCCCTGCGCACGGCCCCGGATCTGCATTTCCTGTTGCAGGAACACCGCCAGCAAACCCGAAAGCTATCGCGTGCGGCGCTGGAGACCCTGGCTATCACAGCCTACCATCAGCCCGTCACCCGTGCCGAGATCGAGGATGTGCGTGGCGTCAGCCTCTCGAAAGGCACCTTGGATCTATTGATGGAACTGGGCTGGGTACGCATCCGCGGGCGCCGCCGCACCCCGGGCCGGCCCGTGACCTATGGCACCACCGAGGGATTTCTGGAGCATTTCAGCTTTCAGAATATCAAGGACCTACCGGGCCTGGATGAATTGAAAGCGGCCGGGCTGCTCGAAGGCCAGGTCCGCACGGATCTGTTGCCCCTATCTCATCGTGAGCCTGAAGATCCATTGGAAGAGGGTGACGACGGCAGTGTGGCGATCTTAACCGATGAAGCTACAGAGCCCGCGATCACGGCGCCTTCGGCTGAAATTATCGATCTTCAAAGTTGAGTAATTCCAGATAATTCTGTACCGCCAGCCTTAAAGACATTATAAAATAGTAATTTGCCATAACAAGATTATGGCCATCGACCGGTATTCCAATAATTCTGCGTACCGTACCGCGTTTGCATCATCGAAAATATTGTTCAGCAAGCAGGGGGCACAATGGATCCGGGGACAATTGGGATCATCCTACTTCTTTTGGGAATAGGATTTGTCGTTGGCATCATAGTTGGCATAGGCATTGGAATCGCTCTTGAACGTAGTCCCAGGGGCGGCGACGCGCCCGCCAATCTGGTGCTTTTCGAGACCCATGCGACACACCTTTGTCCGACATCTTCCTGCTTGACCATGCTGCAATGGACCATTGAAAATTGGAACGAAGATGTCGACGTCCAGCTTATCAGTCAGAAAAATGGTGAGGGGACCCAGTCTTTCATTGGCGGAATACCTTCGCTGCCGGGCGGTTCATTGCCAGTTTCGGGGTTGGATGAGCGCGTATTTTTTTCCGGTGTCGGAACTTACATCTTAACCCTGACGATCTTAGGCAATGTCTCAACCAGGACAAGCCGGACACTGGAACTCACCCTTTTGGAACCCAATGGTTCCATTCTTGTCCGCGAATCCGCCACAATTACTCCCAACTTAGCTCCGATCAATCGGCGCCAGCTCAGCCGGACAACGACTTTGGGAATTAGTAATTCTAATTTCTTCGAGGGTAGCAAGAACCAGCTACGTTTTTGCAAAGGAGTCCGGTTGACGACGATCGGACTTGTGGAAGCAGGATATGCTGTGTCGGCAAATGATTTTAACGCGAATTTATTCGACCTTGGTCCGGAGGACGATCCCGCTGCCTTGCAACCGGAAGAAGTCGAAATAATCATCCAACAGGGGGGTGTCGACATTGATCAGTTCACTTACCGCCGGGACGGCACAATTCGCCAATTGCCCATACTGGTGGACCTTGATCAGCCGGTTGGCTTGCTGGGCACGCGAACCAGTGGCGCGGCACCATTTTTTCCGGATTCCACGGTACAATGGACATTGCTTCTGACGCTCGAATGCACCGGATCTTGAGAACGCCCGAGATTAGTTCACACCAAAACCGAAGCCGCTTGATCCGCACGGTCATTGACCGAACGAGCTGGTTTTCAATCTTCGCGGTTTCGAATACCGCTATTGATGGAGTTTAATTGGCTGCGCATCCGCGAATGCCGTCACACCCCGGCCCGGTCCGTGACCTATGGTATAACGGATGCCTGAAGCTCCATTGGAAGAGGGAGACGACGGCGGTGTGGCGATCTCATCCAATGAAGATACGGAGCCCGTGATCTCAACGCCTTCGGCTGAAATTATTGATCTTCAAAGTTGAATGAATCCAAATACCCCTGTACTGCGGACTTTAAAGACATTATAGAATATTAATTTGCCATAACGAGATTATGGCGTTGATTGATTTTCCGCCAGTTTGACGTTCCGTACCGCGTTTGCATCACCGAAAAGATTGTTTAGCAAGCAGGGGGCACAATGGATCCGGGGACAATTGGGATCATCCTACTTCTTTTGGGAATAGGTTTAGCCGTTGGCGTCTTTATTGGCATAGGCATTGGGATCGCTCTTGAACGGAGCCCCAGGGGCGGCGATCCGCCAGCCAATCTGGTGTCTTTTGACACCACGGTAACGCATATATGTTCAACGACGTCCTGCCTCGGCCTGTTGCAATGGCGGATTGAGAGGTGGAATGACGACGTCGCTGTCCAACTGGTCAGCCAAAAGAACGGCGAGGCTACGCAATCGTTCATCGGGAATCTGCCATCAGCACCGGCCGGTATACTGCATTTTTCCGGTCTTGATCCGCGTATATTTTTCGATGGACCCGGAAGCTATTTCTTAACCCTGACGATCGTCGGAAATGTATCGAACCGCAACACTTTGAACTTGGAAGTGGAGCTTTTGGAAGCAGGCGTTCCGGTTACAGTGAACGAAGTTGGACAAATCGGGCTTGGCGTTGATCCTGCGGCGCGGCGTCAAATCTCCCTGACCACGACATTGGGTGTGGGCGAAGCCGGCTTCGTTGACGATTTTAAAAATGAACTCCGTTTTTGCAAAGGCTCCCGATTGACCGCGATCGCACTCGCGGGGACGATTTACGCCTTGTCGCCATTGGAAATCGAAGACGATCTTTTGCAACTTGGCCCGGATGACGATCCGAACGCGTTTCAACCCAATGAAGTCGATATTATCATTCGTCAAAATGACAATGATTTCGATCAGTTCAATTACCGAATTGATGGAACCCCGCGGCAATTACCCGTGGCCGTGGATTTGGACGAGGCCGTCGGATTGATCGGCACCCGCCCCAGTGGCACCGCACCGTTTTTTCCCCTCTCGAGTGTTGGCTGGACATTGTATTTGTACATCGAATGCGCCTAGCCGCTACGAACTTGTCAATGGGATCCACTGGCGGTGAAACCGGCGGGATGCAAGAAAGCCCAAGCGCGTAAAATATTTCTGTTATCGGGATTGCCTATGGCGCTTGGGGCGAAAGGCCTTATGTTTCGGGTACATTGCGTCGGGGCATGGCTTCTGCCATATTGCCGGCGAATTTGACGGGCGCGGATGGGCGCCCGAATAACCTTGCAACCCTGCAAATGGAGTTAGTCTCATGGGTTTGAGTTTTTGGCAGATCGCCATCGTCGTTCTTTTGGTCGTATTGTTATTCGGCCGCGGCAAGCTCTCGGCCCTGATGGGTGACATGGCCAAGGGTATCAAAAGCTTCAAGGCCGGCATGGCGGAGGACGACCAATTGGCGTCCAAGCCGCAGGAAAGCGCCGACGGCGACGACGCCAAGACTGTTCAGGCCAGCGCCGCCAAGGACGAGACGGCCAAAAGTTAGGATATCCGCCGCCGCGTTTTCGTACACGTGGGCGGGGGTAGGGCGCCATGCTGGATATAGGTTGGAGCGAAATGTTCTTGATCGCCGTCGTGGCGATCGTGGTCATCGGACCCAAGGAACTGCCGCGCGCCCTGCGTACCATCGGCCAATGGATCGGCAAGGCCCGTTCCATGACCCGGGATCTCCAAAACAGCGTCAATGATATGATCGCCGAAACGGAAATCGACGATCTGCGCAAAACCGCCAACAGCATCGGCGATTTCAATCCCGACAATCTGCTCGATGATAATCGGTCTTCCGATTTGAACACCAGCAGGCCGCCGCCGCCAACGCCACAGTCATGGCCGCCCGATGACGATGGCGCCGAACTTGATACAGATGATGATTTCGATGCCTCCGATGAAGAATTGGCGGAGTGGGAAGCTGAAAATGCCGCGAAGGATGATAGCTCCACCGAGGCCGATGACAGGACTGATGACAAGTCCAATGCCGGTACCGATGCCGGTACCGATGACTTGGTCGATGATCTGGCCGACAAAAATGCCGCGGCCAAAGTCACGGACGCCTAGACCGTGTCCCAGGAACAAATCGGTGCAGACCAGCCGGCGGACGACGCCGAAGGCGACGACGTCATAGAGGACGAAGTCGAAGCCCAAAAAATGCCGCTGATCCAGCATCTGGTGGAACTGCGCAACCGTCTGCTTTGGTCCATCGGCGCCTTGGTGGTCGGTTTTGTGCTCTGTTATTTGGTGGCGGAGGAAATGTATACCTTCCTGGTGCAGCCCCTGGCGGATCTGATGGAGGGGCAGCCGGGACGGCGGATGATCTACACCGCCCTGCATGAAGCCTTCTTTACCCAATTGAAAGTTGCGTTTTTCGGCTCCGTCTGTCTGACCTTCCCCATTGTTGCCGGACAGTTATGGGCTTTCGTCGCGCCGGGCCTGTATAAACATGAGCGCCGGGCCTTTCTGCCTTTTCTGATGGCGACACCGGTGCTGTTCCTGATGGGCGCATCGTTGGTCTATTACCTGATTTTCCCTCTGGCCTGGCAGTTCTTCATGAGCTTCGAAACCGCCGGCGGAACCGGCACCCTGGCCATCGTGATGGAGCCCAAGGTCAACGAATATCTGGCCCTGGTGATGAAGTTGATTTTCGCCTTCGGCCTGTCGTTTCAATTGCCCGTGGTTTTGATGCTTATGGCCCGGGCCGGCATGGTTTCATCCCAGGGCCTGGCGGCGAAGCGCAAATATGCCGTGGTCATCACCTTCGCGGCGGCGGCACTGCTGACCCCGCCAGATATTATCTCTCAGGTCGGTTTGGGCATCCCCATTCTGCTGCTGTATGAAATCTCCATTATTGGGACCAAGCTGGTGGAGAAAAAGCGCGCCGAACGGGAAGCTTCCGAATAGGCACGATTGTTTACCTGATAAGCCGGGGAAGTGAATTGACCGCCTTTTTTCGCCGATGCCATTGTCCGCGGGCGCGGTCGGGTTCCTAACTCTTTAGCCTCTCGGTTCGATACCGCCATGGTTAAACTGAGGTTAAGAAAAGTCTTATGTCAATTTCCATATTGTTTGTCTGCGTCATTCCGTCTACGCTTCATGCGTGATGACATAAATCAGCTCGAAAAAAACAAGAGCAGACGCATCAACAAACAAATACCTGAGGGAGGTATCAATGCGTAGAAGGACTTTTTCTAAAATATTAGTACCGGCCGTGGCGCTGGCGTTGATTGCAACGCCGGCCATGGCGGCGAAAAAGAAACCCGTTAAAATCGGTTTGTTATATGCCCTTTCGGGCCTGGCGGCTGTTTACACCAAGGGTACGGTGATTGGCCATCAGATCGCGGCGGAAGAAATCAATGCCGCCGGCGGCGTACTTGGGGGACGCAAAATCAAGTTTGTCACCCGGGACAACAAACTGAAACCCGGCATCGCGGTGAAGGAATTCCGCCGCATGGTGACCCGCGACAAGGTCGATTTTGTCATGGGTGTGATTTCCTCCGGCATCGCCCTGGCGGTCAGCCAGGTGGCCAAGGAAATGAAGGTCCTGTTCGTGGACACCATCGCCCAGACGGCGGCGCTGACCGGCGAGCAGGGTCATAATTACGTGATCCGCACCAACACCAATTCAACGGTGATTGGGCGTACGGCCGCCCTGGCTGCGTCCAGGCAAGCGTGGAAGAAATACTACTTCATCGGCCCTGACTACGAATGGGGACACAGAGTAAATGCCGATTTCTGGGATTTCCTACGGGTCAAGAAAGCCGGCGTCGAAAAGTTAGGCGATTTGTGGCCGAAACTGGGCGAGCGTGATTATTCCGCGCATATCACGGCGATGTTGAATGCCAAGCCCGATGCGGTTTTCTCCTCGCTTTGGGGCGGCGACCTGATTGCCTTTATCAAGCAGGCCAGCGCATACGGCTTTTTTGATAAAATCCAGTATATCTCCACCGGTGGCGGTGACTTGGATCTGTTGAAGCCGCTGGGCGACGATATGCCCGACGGCGTGTTGGCGACTTATCTCTATGCCTTTGACACCAGCCCGGTGAAACAGGCCGAGAACAAGGAGTTCATCGCGGAATTCAAGAAACGGGCCGGTTATCTGCCGAAGTCCGGCGATATTATCGGTTATGTCTCGACCTACATGCTGGCCGAGGCCATGAACAAAGCAGGCAGCGCGAAATCCGAAGACATCGTCAAGGCCATGCGTGGCTCCAAGTTCTCGACCATTCTTGGCGACATCGAAGTTCGGAAAATCGATGGTCAGGCGACCTTCGCCTACCATGCCGGCTTTACTTACAAGAACCCCAAATATCCCTTCAAACGGCTGAAAGATGTCACCCGTGCCGAAGGTTTGGAGGTTCTGCGCACCGATGCCGAAGTTATAAAGGCACGTGCGGATTACATGAAGAAAGGCAGCTAGAATTCGTAACCGGACGCGTACCTAACGGTCGTGTCGGGTTTGCGGATGTGGCAACCGGGGTCCGTCGAGCTTGACGGACCCCGAAGCCACATGCCTAACCGACGCATGGCCCACGACGTCCGGCGCTGAATTCGAAACTGTGTTTCGAAGCTATGTCTCGAAGCTGTGTCTCAGGTCCTAATTCGTACAACTTTCATGGTGGCCTTTAACCACTGTTCCTAATGCCCCATTCACGGAGTGCCGGTATGGTCGATTTCATTGTCAATGTACTTCCCGTCCAATTCATCAACGGACTATTCATCGCCGCCGGTATTTACCTGGTGGCCTCGGGCCTTTCGCTGGTCTTCGGGGTGCTGGGTATTCTCAATTTTGCGCACGGCTCGTTCTATATGTACGGCGCGTTTTTCGTATTTACCTACGTTGGATTTACCGCCGGCGATTTTTGGCCGGCGCTCTTCGTCGCGCCGCTGATCGTGGTGGTTCTCGGCGTGGTCATGGAAGTCATATTTTTGCGACCAATCTACAAAGCCGATCCGCTTTACCAGTTATTGCTGACCTATGCGCTGGTGTTGATTTTCGGTGACCTGGTGAAAATCATCTATGGCGCCGAGAACCTATCCGTGGCCAGGCCCGAAGGTTTCGAAAGCACAATCACCTTCCTGGGCAGCCAGTTTCCCAGCTATCAGATATTTGTCCTCCTGCCGGCGGGTTTCCTGACCGTACTGGGCCTGTATCTGTTTCTCAATCGCACCAACATTGGGCGCACCGTTCGCGCGGCGACCCAGGACCGGGAAATGATTGGTGCTCTCGGCGTCAATGTGCGGCTGCTGTATACGGGCGTCTTCGCGGTCGGCGCCTTCCTGGGCGGACTGGGCGGCGCCGTCCTGGCGCCCATGGGCGCCTTGTATCCGGGCATGGATTTCGATGTCATCATCGAAGTCTTCCTCGTGGTGGTTCTGGGCGGCCTGGGTTCCATGGCCGGTACGGCATTGGGCGCCTTGATTTATGGCGAATTGAAATCGTTCGGCATTCTTTGGGTGCCGGAGCTCGAGTCCGTATTCATCTATGTCCTGATGGCCGTGGTTCTGGTAGCCCGCCCGCAGGGCCTTATGGGTAAACAGGTTGAAGGCGGCCATTAGTCCTTGCGGATTAATGAACCCCGATCAAAGACAGCGTTAAAGTAAGAGATGTTAGGAGAGCTGGCGTGGCAACTTCGCAAGATACAGTAACTCATCCCGCGGGGGCGCTTGGCAAAGGCCAGGGCGCTTTGCGGGACCCCGTGCTGTGGGGTTTCGTCGCGGCGTTTGTCCTGCTGTTTTGGACGCCTGAATTGATCATCTATATGGAGTGGGCGGATTTCTGGATTATTTTCCTGACGGAAGCCTTTATTTGGTCCCTGTTCGCGGTCGCCTTTAATCTGCTCATGGGTTATGGCGGTTTGATCTCGTTCGGTCAGGCAGCCTACCTTGGCATAGGCGGTTACACGACCGGATTGCTGCTGAAATATCTTGTCTGGATGAACTTCTATGTGGCCTTGGTTGCCGCGCCCATTTTCGGCGCCTTTGCGGCCTTGATAATCGGTTATTTCTGTATCCGCCGGACCCACATCTATTTTGCCATTCTGACCTTGGCCTTTGGCCATATCGTCTATCTCATCGCCTTTAAATGGTATGATTTCACGGGTGGTGACAACGGTTTGATCGGAGTTCCCGTACCGGAATGGATCAAGGATCCGACCTTTGCCAATTACTATAAGTTCGTTCTGGTGATCTGCCTGGTGTCAATCTACCTGCTATGGCGCATCGTCAATTCGCCCTTCGGCAAGACCCTGACGGCAATCCGGGAAAACGAGGTGCGCGCGGATTTCGTTGGCGTCAATGTCCAGCGCCACAAACTCTATGCCTTCATGATCGCCGGTGCGTTCTCGGCCCTGGCCGGGGCCTTGATCATGGTCAATGAACGCAGTGTCTATCCCGATCTGGCCCATTGGACGCAGTCAACCCAGGTCCTGTTGATGAGCCTTTTGGGCGGCGTCTACACCTTCTTTGGGCCCATCGTCGGCGCCTTCTTGCTGCTGACCATGGATGCGGATATCACGCAAAACTACCCTGAAATTTGGCAGCTTTTCCTGGGTGGTACGTTGGTGCTGATCCTGTTCGCGTTGCCGGGCGGGATTGTCGGCTTCATTCAGGAACGAGACGTTAACTCGGCCGATGACATGGCAACACAAATGGCCAAGCAGATGGCGGTGTTCAGCCGAAAGTCCTGGTATTTCTTTTGCGGCGCGGTGGCCTTCACGGCCTTTTTCTCAGTCCTGCAGGCGCCGGATTCCTGGTGGATTTCCGAAGATTGGGATTTTGAACTGTTGTCGCTGATCACTTGGGGCATCGTCCCGCGGACCGTGTTGCAACTCATCGTCGGTGCGGCCGTATTGTGGTGGTTGTTGCGTGGCATTCGGGCTTATCAACCGCTGCACCGTTGGCTGCTGCTGGCCGCCACCATCCTGTCAATTGTCCTGCATATCTATCTGGAAACACCTTTGTCGGGTCTGTTGCTGGTCTTTTTATGGCTGGTCTTCAGCTTCTACATTCTTTTGCAATCCGACGTCCGGCGAGCCTTTAGCGATGGCGTGGCGGTCGAGGCAAAGGACGCCGCCCAAGAAGCGGCCGAATAACAGATGCCGGAATTCTCGCCGGTCCCAGGGAGTGTCAAATAATGTTGCTTCGCGTTGAAAATGCTACCATGTCGTTCGATGGCTTTATCGCCACCAACAATGTTTCCTTGAACGTGGAAAAAGGCCAAATGGCCTGTATTATCGGCCCCAATGGCGCCGGTAAATCGACGTTGTTCAATCTCATTACGGGGCATTTGACGCCAACCGAGGGTAAGGTCTATTTCCACGACCAGGATATTACCGGCAAGGCGCCTCACACCATCTGTCAACTTGGCATGGGGCGGTCCTTTCAGCGTACGAATATTTTTCCCCGCCTGACAGTTTTTGAAAACGTTCAGGTTGCCGTCCTCTCTCATGCGCGCAAGACGATGAATTTTTTCTCCCCAGCCCGCGAAATGGTGCGGGCGGAAACCCACGCGCTTTTGGAAGATGTCGGTCTGGTGGATGAGGCGCATGCAGTGTCGGGTATGCTGTCATATGGTTTTCAGAAGCAATTGGAACTTGGCATCACCCTGGCCAGCGAACCGGAAATTCTGTTGCTTGACGAACCCACCGCGGGTATGTCGCCCCAGGAAACCACCAACAGTATCGATTTGATCGAACGGATCTCCAAGGAACGGGGTCTAACTCTGCTGTTCACCGAACATGACATGGACGTGGTGTTTTCGGTGGCGGACAAGATCACCGTGCTGCACCAAGGTGCCGTGCTGGCGGAGGGTACCCCGGACGAGGTCAAAAATAACCCGGACGTGCAACGCATCTATTTGGGAGAAGCGGCATGATCCTGGAAGTCAACGATATCTACACCTCGTATGGTTTGAGCCAAATTCTGTTCGGCATCTCAATCAATATAGAGCAAGGCGAATGCGTCGCTTTGTTGGGCCGTAATGGCGTCGGCAAGACGACAACGTTGCGTTCCATCATGGGTCTGACGGCGCCCAAGCAGGGCTCCGTGGTTTACAAGGGTAACAACATCACCGGCCAGGCCACCTTTCGCGTGGCCAAATTGGGCGTTGGCTACGTTCCCGAGGAACGGCGCATTTTCCCTGACCTCTCGGTTCGGGAAAATCTGGAAACCGGCCGCAAGCCGGCGGCCAACGGCAGCGGCCAAAACTGGACAATCGAACGGGTGCACGAAATCTTTCCCATTCTTGAAGGATTGAGCGAGCGCAAGGGCGGTCATTTGAGCGGCGGCGAACAGCAAATGCTCACAGTCGGCCGGACCCTCATGGGCAATCCGGACCTGTTGCTGCTTGATGAGCCGTCCGAAGGCCTCGCCCCCTTGGTGGTGCGAGATTTGGCGGAGCAGATCTCCCGCCTGAAGAATGAGGGCATGACCATTCTGCTGTGCGAACAGAACGCCAAGTTCGCCACCGACCTGAGTGATCGCGCCTACATTCTTGAAAAGGGCCAAGTCCGTTTCGGCGGCACTATTGATGAACTGCAGGAAAACGAAGAAATCAGGGACCAATACCTGGGCCTCTGATCAATCCGCTACAATAGCCTCTCGACTCCGCTTGAATCGCCGGGATTAATAGCGCCGCGGCGAAAGCAATCTGTTATAAGCGTTGGCTGTGCCTGGAGCATTTCCGAACTGGAAATGCTCCGATCTTGAAGAATAGAGCAATTTTTCCAATCACGTAGAATCGCCCCAGTTGGTTTGGGCGATTCACAATAGATCGGAATTGCTCTGGCGGCACCAACGACAACAGGGAGAGCGGCCATGTCATCAGACGACACAAATTTGAAATTGCGCAGTCAGCGCTGGTTCAACGATCCGGACCATCAGGAAATGTCGGCGTTGTATCTCGAACGCTACCTGAATTTCGGCCTGACGCCGGAGGAACTCCGTTCCGGCCGCCCGATCATCGGTATCGCCCAGACGGGCAGTGATCTCGCGCCCTGTAACCGCCACCATGTGGAGTTGGCCAAACGGGTCAGCGCCGGCATACGCGATGCCGGCGGTGTGCCCATCGAATTTCCCGTGCACCCCATACAAGAGACCGGCAAACGGCCCACCGCCGCCCTGGACCGCAATCTGCAATACCTCTCCCTGGTCGAAGTGCTGCACGGCTATCCCATTGACGGCGTGGTGCTGACCACGGGCTGTGACAAAACCACGCCGGCCATGCTTATGGGAGCCGCGACCGTCAACATACCAGCCATCGCCCTGCCGGGCGGGCCCATGTTGAATGGCCATCACGAGGGCAAACGCACGGGTTCGGGAACGATCGTCTGGGAAGCCCGGCTGCAACTTAGTGCCGGCGAAATCGATATCGAAAAATTCGTTGAACTGGTGGCGTCCTCCGCGCAAAGCGTCGGTCACTGCAACACCATGGGCACGGCCACATCCATGAATTCCCTGGCCGAGGCCCTGGGTATGACCCTGACCGGTTCGGCCGCCATTCCGGGACCGTATCGGGAGCGGGGACAAATGGCCTATCGCACCGGCCTGCGCATCGTTGACATGGTGCGGGAGAACTTGCGCCCCTCGGATGTGATGACCAGAGACGCCTTCATCAACGCCATCGTGACATCGTCCGCCATTGGCGGCTCCTCCAACTGCCCCGTCCACCTGGCCGCGATCTCCCGCCATATGGGTGTGGAACTAACGCTCGAGGATTGGCAGACTTATGGCCACGATATTCCCTTGCTGGTCAACTTGCAGCCCGCCGGCGAGTATCTGGGCGAGGATTATCACAAGGCCGGCGGCGTGCCCCGGGTCATGCTGGAACTGAAAGGCGCTGGTAAACTGAACAACGACGCCATGACGGTGACCGGCAAGACCATGGGCGAAAACCTGGATGCGGCCCACGCCGCCAGCTCTTATGTAAATCGCGACGTCATCAAACCCTTTGACCAACCGATGATGCAGCATGCCGGTTTTGTCGTTCTTGGCGGCAATCTGTTTGACAGCGCGGTGATGAAGACATCCGTCATCAACGACAGCTTCCGGGACCGCTATCTCTCCAATCCAGGCGATGAAAATGCCTATGAGGCCCGCGCCATTGTCTTCGAGGGGCCGGAGGATTACCACGACCGCATCAACGACCCGTCCCTGGAAATCGGCATCCACAGTATTCTGGTTATTCGGGGCTGCGGTCCGATCGGCTATCCCGGTTCGGCGGAAGTGGTGAACATGACGCCGCCCGACGCCCTGGCCGCCCAAGGTATCGATGATCTCTCCTGCATGGGCGACGGCCGGCAAAGTGGCACATCCGGCAGCCCCTCCATCCTCAATGTCTCGCCCGAAAGCGCGGTGGGCGGTGGCTTGGCTATTTTGAATACCGGCGACATGGTGCGCGTGGACCTGAATAAGCGTACCGTGGATGTGATGTTGGACGCGGACGAAATCGCCAAACGCAAAGCGGCCTGGACCGCGGATTTTCCCGGTTCGCAAACGCCGTGGGAGGATATTTACCGCTCCATGGTCGGACCATTGGAAACCGGCGGCTGTCTGGAGCCGGCCACCATGTTCGTCAACGTCATAGAGGAGCGGGGCGAGTCCCGGGATTCCCACTAAAATGAGCAGCTGCCTGCACGACCATAGCCGTTGGGGACCGGGCGATCAGCTTGGCGCCGCCAACCAATTGACGCCGGAAATGACCCTTGCGGCGTTGTCATTGGCCAAGTCCGGCCAGGTTCTTGATCTCAGCCATATGATCGAAAACGGCGCCCCGTTCATGGCGCCGAACCAGACACCCTATGTCATTACCTCCGGCGCCACGGCGCGCAACTCCATGCGTGTTCGTGCCGCCATGGGCGCCACCAACGAGGTCGGCGCAAATCTGGAACGGGTTGGCATGACCATGCATGTGGGCACCCACATTGATGCCCTGGGTCATTTCAGCATCGGCGAGCATCTGTATGGCGATCATACGGTTGATGAAAGCGTCGGCGATTTCGGTCTGATCAATCTGGGCATCGAAAACATGGGGCCCATGATTACCCGTGGCCTATGCCTGGATGTTTCCGGCCTGGATGGGGGCGAACATCTGAACCCCGGCCGCGCGGTCACGGCGGATGATCTACAACGTTGTTGCGAGGCCCAGGATGTTTCGCCACAGGCCGGCGACGCGGTGTTGATCAATACCGGCTGGGGCCGCTATTTCATGACCGACAACGCCACCTATCTGGAAGGGGAGCCCGGACCCGACGAAGGTGCCGCCCGCTGGTTGACCGGCCAGGGCGTGGTTGCCATTGGCGCTGACAACATGGCGTTGGAGGTTCTGCCGGGCACCAATCATCCGGAAATTATGATGCCCGTCCACCAACACTGTCTGGTCGAGGCCGGCGTGCACATCATCGAAAACATGGTGCTGGCCGATCTGGCACGGGACAAGGTGAGCAGCTTTTGTTTCATCCTGTTGCCGGTCAAGTTCAAGGGCGCCACCGGCTGTCCGGTGCGGCCCGTCGCTATTCTTTAGCTTTCGTTCGGTCCGGATAGCCGTGTTCCCAATGGCTGCCGGGCAGGCGCGGCAGGCCGTCGTCGAATTTAAACCAGGGCAGCATATCGTCCGACCAGATGTGGTCATCCGGCACGACCTGGCCCGGTTCGTCCAGCGCGGCTGCGGAAATATCCAGTTCATCATCGTAGCCGTCGGCGGCATAGCCCAGCGTCGTGCCGCAGTTGGCGCAAAAGGTTCGGCGCACGGTATCGCTCGACCGATAGATCGCCGGCGTGCCTTGAATGTATCGCAGGCCCTCCGGCGCCAGGGTAATCCAGGTAATAAACGGCGCGCCCGTGGCCTTGCGGCAGGTGCCGCAGTGACAATGGCTGATCACCATGGGCTC
The DNA here is from genome assembly GCA_018667855.1 of Rhodospirillaceae bacterium. Classification (GTDB taxonomy): domain Bacteria; phylum Pseudomonadota; class Alphaproteobacteria. The sequence goes on along the minus strand of JABIRL010000257.1, from coordinate 2,732 downwards.
GCCCGTAATCTCGAAACGAATGGCACCGCATAGGCAGCCGCCGGTCAACTTGGTCATGCTTGCTCCCCCGTCCTACCAAACACCGAAAATATAGCCCCTGGCCTTGGCATTGCCCGTGCGCTGCTCGACGACGGCGGTGGGCATGGCCGTGCGCATACGACGATTGCGCAGCCAGCGGAATAGTCTTTCATGCAAAATATCTCTTTGCGCCTGATGGTCCGGGTCCGTGCCCAGGTCGTTCTGTTCATTTGGATCCGCCGCCAAATTGAATAACTGCGGACGGTAACCTTCATAGAAGATGTATTTCCAATCCGCCGTGCGCACCATGTAGGCCCGCGCTTCATTGGGGCCTTGGTCCAGGGCGCGGCGGGCAGGGTGGAAGGCGTAGTCGGTTTCCGAAAATACCGCATCGCGCCATTGATCCACATCACCGCCCCGCAACAAGGGCAGCAGCGAGCGGCCTTCCAGACGGTGGTCATGATGATCGCCGCCCAGGCAGTCCAAAAATGTGGGGATCAGATCAATCGCCTCGACCAGGCGATCATCGACGCTGCCCCGCCGGCTATCGGCGGCGGGATCCGGATCGTAGACGATCATGGGAATGCGGGCGACTTCTTCATGCAACAAGTCCTTTTCGCCCAGGCCATGATCGCCCAGATAATCCCCATGGTCGGAAGTCAGGACGATCATGGTGTCCTCCATGCGGCCCTGTTCCTCCAGATAGGCCATCAGGCGGCCGAATTGATCGTCGCATTGGGCGACCAGGCCCATATAGGCGGGGATCACGGTCTGGCGCACTTCATCGCAGCGGAAATTTTCGCTGCCTTCGTGATCCATGAAGGCCCCGACGACGGGATGGCGATCATCCAGTTCCGCCTGACTCATATTGGCCGGCAATATCTGATTGGGTCCGTACATGTCGTTATAGGGTTTGGGCACCACATAGGGCCAGTGGGGCTTGATCAGCGACAGATGCAGGCACCAGGGCTGATCGCCGGCCTGGTCCATGAAGTCCATGGCCCGGGTGGTCATATAAGGCGTCTCGGAATGTTCGTCCGCGACGCGGGCGGGCAGGCGGGCATATTGCATTTGCCAACCGCTCAGCACCTCGCCGTCCGGCCCCTCGGCCGAATTGGCGAAATCGTGCCAAGGATTGTCGCTATCGTAACCCTGGGCGCGAAGATAATTATTATAGGCCAGGTTGGGATCCAGAACCTGATCGGGGTGCAGGCCGTCATCCCGTTCGAACGGCTCGAACCCGCATTGGGTGATCCAGACGCCCATGTCCGAAGCGCCTTCGATGCGCAACCGCTCCATCCCCGCGCGATCCGGCACCATATGGGTCTTGCCTACCAGAACAGAGCGCATACCCACGGTGCGCAGATAATCACCTAAGGTCCATTGATCGATGGAAAACGGCACATTGTTGTAGCCGGCGCCATGGCTGGACATATAGCGCCCCGTGTAGAACGACACCCGCGAGGGCCCGCACACCGGCGCCTGGCAATAGGCCCTATCGAACATCACGCCGCGTTTGGCGAAGGCATCAATATGCGGTGTCTTCAAGGTGGGATGCCCGGCGCAGCCCAAGTAATCGGCCCGCAACTGGTCGTACATGATGAACAGAATATTCTTTACTTTACCCATCGTGAGAATCTCTTTCCGCCGCTTTCGCCCGCACGGCGGCGATCTGGTCGGGATCAGTAATGCCGCCCGGATTGGTGCTGTTCGGCATCAATTGTTTGAAGGTTCCAAATGCGCCCTGGCCGACGGCGAAAACGCGTGCCAACTCGTTCGGTGCGTCCGGGTGATCGTCGACGCGAATATCCCAGTCCGGATATATTTCCGTGCCGTGAATGCGCAGGACCGCCGATTGCCGGCCCCGCTTATCTCCGCCCGTCCCATCGCCCGCCAGCAGGCTGGCCAATAGGCGTTCGGGAAACGGAAGCGCGGCCTGCGCCGCATATTCATCCAGGCTGGCCTGCAGGACTTGGGCACCCACCAGCATGTTGCCGGCGATGGAAATATCCGGGCCGCCAATGTGACCGCACCAGTCGATGCAGGCGCCGCCCGTGTGGGCCGCGCGGTTGCCATGGCTGTCCAAGGCGTGAATTTGCCGCAGGGCGGAACCTTGATCGTCGTCCCAGCAGTGATCCAGCGCGGATGACACGGACTGGTCACTTTCAAGACGATCCAGCACCGCCGGGCCCAGCATGGGGTTGACCATGGCCTGGGTCGCTACGGCGCCGACGCCACTTCGGATCCAGGGAACCAGGGCGCCCAGGGCAAAAAAGCGCGACGCCGCCGCGATACCCAAGGCCCCGGTTTGGCTATCGCGCGCAATGATCGACCAGGTCATGCAAATCCCCTCTCGCCCTCAAAGCTGCCGTGGTACTGTCCTGTAAAATCGACCAATCGTCCAGACCGGGAATGGGAAATGACAATTTTACTTGGCTGCATCGCCGACGACTATACCGGTGCCACCGATCTGGCCAACACGTTGGTGCGCCAGGGCATGCGCACGGTGCAGTTTTTTGGCCCGCCCGGCGCCGATGTCACGGTTCCGGAGGCCGACGCCGTGGTAATCGCCCTGAAATCACGCACCAACCCGGTGGCGGAGGCAATCGGCCAATCCCTGGACGCATTGCGCTGGCTGCAGGGCGCGGGGGCGGCGCAGTTTTTCTTCAAATACTGCTCCACCTTCGATTCGACACCGAAAGGCAACATCGGTC
>JABIRL010000284.1 GCA_018667855.1 Rhodospirillaceae bacterium | reverse complement strand
GCCGTGCGCAGCCTGCATTCCGCTTATGGATTGGATGCCGCTTGACGCTTTTGACCCACATAGCGCCGAAAGGTGCCGCCGGCGTTCACCGGCGGTCATGGTTGGCGTGAGCCCGGCCGCGACACCTTCGGGTCCACGCATACTGCTACGCCGCCTGCGCGAGGTCATGGGTGGCGAGGGCGCGGCGCAGGCCCGCATGGACCAATTGGTCACCACCATCGCCGCCAACATGGTGGCGGAAGTCTGCTCGATCTACCTGCTGCGCGATGGCGTCTTGGAGTTATTCGCCACCGAGGGTTTGAACCGTGACGCGGTACATCAGACGACGCTGCGGATCGGCGAAGGTCTCGTCGGGCAAATCGCCCAGTTAGCGAAACCCATGGCGTTGTCGGAGGCGCGATCCCACCCGAATTTTGCCGCCCGCCCGGAAACCGGCGAGGAAGACTATCACTCCCTGATGGGGGTGCCCGTACTGCGCGGCGGCCGGGTTGTCGGCGTGTTGGTGCTGCAGAACCGCAGCAACCGGGATTATTCCAATGACGAGGTCGAGGCGATGCAGACCATCGCCATGGTCTTGGCGGAAATGGTCGGCGGCGCGTTACAGGAAGAAGCGCCCGGTGTCGGGGCGATCGGCACCGATGGTCTGCCCCGGCGTCTGGCGGGGTTGTCCCTGAACGAGGGCTTGGCCCGCGGCGTCGCCGTGTTGCATGCCCCCCGTATTGTTGTTGAGCGCCATGTCGCGGATGATATCGACCTGGAAACCGCGCGCCTGACAACCGCGTTGACTGAGCTGCGTGACCAAGTTGATGGCATGCTGCAGGCCGCCGTGGCTGAACCGGGCGGCGAGTCCCGGGACATCCTGGAAACCTACCGTATGTTCGCCCATGACAAGGGCTGGATGGGGCGTATGCATGATGCCATTCAGGGCGGTTTCACGGCGGAGGCGGCGGTGGAGCGGGTGCAGGTCGAAAACCGCGCCCGTATGTCTGAAATATCCGACGCTTATTTGCGGGAGCGGCTACATGATCTGGAGGATCTTTCCAATCGCCTGATGCGCCATTTGACCCAAGGCGGACAGATGCCAGACGATGATTTGCCCGAGGAAGCAGTGGTCGTGGCCTGGAACATGGGCCCGGCGGAATTGCTGGACTATGACGTGGACCGGATTAAAGCCCTGGTGTTGGAAGAAGGCTCGCCCACTTCTCATGTCGCCATTGTCGCTCGCGCTTTGCAGATTCCCGTCGTCGGTCGTCTGGAAAATTTGCTGGATGCGGTGGAAAGCGGCGATGATCTGGTGGTTGATGGAGACAATGGGCAATTGTTCGTGCGTCCGGCCGCGGATGCGCTGGAGGCCTTTTCCGCCAACTTGGAAATGCGCCAGGCCAAGGCCGCGCAATATGCCGCTCTGCGGGATCAACCGGCGGTGAGCAAGGACGGTACCCGAATTCAGCTAAATCTGAATGCCGGGCTGCTCGCCGATCTGCCGCATCTCGCAGGGACCGGCGCGGACGGGATCGGTCTTTACCGCACGGAACTGCATTTCATGGTCCGGGCCACCTTGCCGACGGTTTCCATGCAGACGGAATTTTACAGCCGGGTATTGGACCAGGCCGGTGACCGGCCGGTGGTGTTTCGTACCTTGGATGTGGGTGGCGATAAGATCTTGCCCTATCTCGCCCGCCATGACGATGAACAGAATCCGGCCATGGGTTGGCGTGCGATCCGGTTGTCCCTGGACCGCCCGGTTTTGCTGCGTATGCAGATCCGTGCCTTGTTGAAGGCGGCGGCGGGCCGACCCTTGGCCATCATGTTTCCCATGATCGCCGAAGTATCCGAGTTCAAGGATGCGCGCGCATTGTTGGACCGGGAAGTTGAGCGGCAGCAGCGCATGGGGGAGCCGACCTCGTCCTCGCTGCAAGTGGGCACCATGTTGGAAGTGCCCAGCCTGGCCTGGCAACTGCCCGCTTTATTGCCACTTGTGGATTTCGTTTCAATTGGGAGCAATGATCTGATGCAATTCTTATTTGCATCTGATCGTGGCAACCCGCGCCTGGCCAACCGCTATGACGAATTGAGCCCGTCCGCCCTATCCTTGGTTCGCGATATCGTACAACGTTGCGATGCGGCGAACGTTCCCGTCAGTTTATGTGGCGAAGCGGCGGGCAGGCCGGTTGATGCGATGGCTCTGATCGGTCTCGGCCTGCGCAGTATTTCCATGGGGGCCGCCTCTATCGGCGCCGTAAAAATGATGGTCCGCAGTCTGGATTTACCATTATTACAAACCTTTATGGAGGGTTTCTATGATTCTCCTGAGCATAGTTTCCGCAATGCACTGATCAAATTCGCCGATGACCATAACGTCGCGATATAAACTATTGCATTTGCTTGATTTTTCATGATCTGTTAAAAGCTTACCTTAAGTTATCCACAGAAGGCTGCCGAAGGGGTGATCGGTGGTGTGTCGCGTGCGGATTGGTTGGCTGGGCGACCGGCTCATAATCAGGTGCATGCGGCACTTATCACCAGGCAGCCGACGACGCAGCCAGGGGTTAGTCTGAAAGATATTGCCATGACCGATCATAATACGGTGGATGAATGGCCGGATGAAGATGCGCCGCTGGGCGGCCGGGCAGGCATGCGTCGGCGGGCGGCACGGGGCCTGCACCTACAACAGATCGAAGAGCCGGACGAGGAAAGTACCTATTCCGGGATCGGTACCGAAATGCGGGTTGAGAGGCAACGCAGGCAACTGACCATTGAAGAAGTTTCCGGTATCTTGCGGATCCAGAAGGCGCATTTGTCGGCTTTGGAGGAGGGCCGCACCGACGATTTGCCAGGGCCGACATATGCCATCGGCTTTCTGCGGACCTACAGTGAATTTCTTGGATTGGACGGCGATGAAGTCATCCGCCAATACAAAAGCGAAGAAACCCTTACGCCAGGCGAGCGCCGCTTGGTATTTCCCGAGCCTGTGGAAGAAGCCCGCCGGCCAGGCTTAAGCCTGGCGCTGGTTTCGCTAATCGTCGCGGGCGCTGTCTATGGCGGTTGGATTTTTCTCGAGCAACGGGGCCTGATGCCGATCGAAATCGTTGCCGAACCGCCGCAACGATTGATCCCCTATCAGGCCGCGGCCGTAACACCTGTGACAGCTGACGCAACGCTAGAATCCGAACCAGAAGCCATCGTCCCTGGGACTCAAACGCTGGCGGTTGGGGAAGATACATCTGAAGTCGGGAAGGTAGGCGCCACCGCCAGTACGGAAACCACACCGGAAACCACACCGGAAACACCAACAGCTGCACTTGCAGTGACCGCTTCGGTGCGAGCTGCCGCCGACAATACGGACAATACTGATGCCGTAACCGGCATCACGGCCCAGGCCGGCTCGATAGAGCAGCCGGCAATGGGGCAAAAGCCGGAACCTGATGAAGGTGAGCGCGCGGCGGCGGCGGATGTGGGCGGGCTGACGAATGCGACCGACACGCCCATGGTCGTGGCATCTGTTGCGACGCCAGAGGTAACGGCCACGGATGTGAGCGCCGCGGAACCCTCGATACAATCTCCGGAAACCACAAGTCCTGTCGCACTGAAATCCGTTGTTGAACTAAGTCCGGCGCCGACAAGTTCGGACACAACAAATCCGGACCCCACAAATCCAACTTCGACCCTTGGAGATGCAGCCAGTGCGGATCCAACGGGGCATCGAATAGAAGTTCTGACAGTGCGGGTGGTTGTCGATCCCACTTCGACCGAGCCCACTTCGACCGAGCCCACTTCGTCCGAGACCGCCTCGACCGAGACCGCCTCGTCCGAGACCATCGTGTCCGAGCCGGCCTCGTCTCCGCCGCCGCGCAAGCGTGAAGGCAGCGATGTGGATACGGCGCCGGCCATGCCGGCGATCCAGGCCGCGATTGCACCGCCGCCACCACCTGCGGCGCCCGCCGCGCCCGCCAGGCCCTTGGCCGAAGGCAGCGGCGAAGTGGCCTCGAACGGTGATGAAGGCCGGGCATCATTGGCCACAGCGGCGGAGGGCCTCGGATATCGGCCGCAAGTCTATGGCGCCTCCAATCGCGGCGTTCGGGTGGTGTTGCGGGCGCGGGCGGAATCCTGGGTGCAGATTCAGGGCGCCAACAATGAACTGCTGCTGACCCGTATGTTGCGGGCCGGTGACAGCTATCATGCGCCCAATCGGACGGACCTGGTGCTCATGACCGGTAACGCCGGTGCTATCGAGATCATGGTCGATGGCGAAGCGCTGGGTACGCTGGGGCCAGTAGGCAAGGTGCGCCGCAACATCAAGCTGAACGCGGAGCATTTGCGGGACCAATTGCACGCCGCCGCCGACAGTCAATAGCGCGCCGCCTCTCAATTCCTGATCAGGCCTGTTATCAGCGACAAATAATTGCTATTGCATGCCTCGCGTCTGCCGAAAAATTCCCGGCCATGAACCTTTTGCCCGAGATACCGCCATGAGCCTACGTCCCTATCGCGATATTTACCGCCGGACCTGCCGTCAGGTGAAGGTGGGCGATGTCGCCGTCGGTGGCGACGCCCCGATCACCGTGCAATCCATGACCACCACGCCGACCCATGACGTGGAAGCGACGGTGGCGCAGGTGAAAGCATTGGAAGAGGCGGGCGCCGATATTGTCCGGGTTTCCTGCCCGGACGAGGCCTCGTCCGCCGCCCTGCGGCAGATCGTCGATCAGACCAGCGTGCCCATCGTGGCCGATATCCATTTTCATTACCGCCGGGCGCTGGAGGCGGCGGACAATGGTGCCGCCTGTCTGCGCATCAATC